>JAEHDI010000638.1 GCA_016880505.1 Bryobacterales bacterium
CGACACCCGCCGGACGGGTAACGTCTCCCACGAGGTCCGCCCGGTCGTAACCCTGGCCGGACCGGGAGTTGTCCCTGCCGCTACGAACCGAGAAGAACGGACCTGACTGCAGGGTCAGCACACCGCCGACGCTCCACCCACCGGCCACGGCCTTCGTGGCTCGCGACTGTCCGGCCAGCCGCGGCAGTTGCCAGAGGCCGGACGTAACGAACCGATGCGTCCGGTGGAAGTCGGACAGCCCGCGATCGATGCTGTGGTCCCAGGGGTTGGTGAAATCGGGCCAATACGTTCCGCCTCCCGAGCCGTAGTCGATCGACTTGGCCCAGGTGTAGTTGGCCAGAATGCTGAAGCCCCGGCTGAAACGCTTGTCCATCGACAGTTGAAGTGAGTGGTAATTCGATCCCGACGTACTGTCGACAAGCTCGACCGCTGAGAGGCCGGGCGCGTAAGGCCGCCGGGAATCGGTGTTGGCAAGGGTTGATTGGCCGGGGATGTAGACTGCGGCGTTCGCGTCAAAGCCCTGCAAAAGCGCCGTTCCCTTGGAGCCGGCATAGCCGGCACGCACCACGAAGTTCGGGTAGATCTCGCGCTCGATTGTCAGATGCCAGTCCTGCAGGTACGCGGCACGGAACTTCTTCGGATATGTTGCGGCCGTCAGAAGTTCGGGGAACGTGATATCTTTCGGCGGCGGGAACGGCATCGGAAACGGGTTATTGCCGGCATACGGATCATCGAACGGTCCAGGCGGCGGAGAGAGGCTGACGGTGGTACCGAACGGAGCCACGCCCTGGAATACGTTCGCGATCGCGCTCATCGGCGAGGCATCATAAAAGATCCCGTAACCGCCGCGAACGCTGGTTCTGTTATTCCCAAATGGAGTCCACGCGAAGCCGAATCGGGGTGCGAGGTTATTGATGTCGGACTCCGTACCAGCTCGTGGCACATCGGCGTCGCCAACAAAGAGCAATCCGGTCGGGGCATTCGTGAAGACCTTGCTCTTCTGGCCTGGCCGAAACACGCTAACGCGGTCGCCCTTGTCCACGTAGGGAATGAACGGCTCGAACCGCAGTCCAATGTTCAACACGAGCCTCGGCGTGACCTTGATGTTGTCCTGGAAGAAGGTCGAGTAGACCGGCATGTGCATCTCGCCGACCTCGCCGTAGGCCATCTGCGTGACGGACCCCGGATATCCGAGGAAGAAATCGGCGACGCCGTAACCGGTTGCGTAGCCGTCGAAATCGACAGCCGGATCCAGCAGCCAGCGGTAGTTCTTGTAGAGCGACTGATAGCGGTACTCGAACCCCATACTCATCTCGTGTCGGCCTTTGGACCACCGGAGGATGTCCGAGAACGTATAGGCGTGGGGCGCTGTCGTAATCTTTTCGGTCGTCTCAACGTAGAACGCCCCGTCCACGCTGAGCACGAACGTCGGAAGCGGCTTGTCGCTGTATACGTTCTTCATTCCGAGGTCGGCCAACCCCGTCTTCCAGACCGGAGTACCCGCGTCCGTGCGACG
>JAEHDI010000639.1 GCA_016880505.1 Bryobacterales bacterium
AGCACTCAGTTTCGGGACGCGGAAAAAGGTGTCTGGCCCGCGTTCACCCTGGACCAGATCGCATGGATACAGCGGCAACCGAAACCGGCGCTGGTCGCGGGTGCCGGGATCCTCCCCTCGGGATGAACTAGCGGTAGCGCTTCGGCCTACCGGAACCCTTCCACCAGCATCAGATCCGTGTCCGAATTGGACCTTTGGGTAAACAGCACGAAACGCTCATCCGGCGATACCGCGAACCCCAGATCGATCAGACGCGTAGGTGTGAAAAGGGTGGTGACGTGTCCGGTGGCCAGATCGAGACGCCGGATCGACGACCTTTGCGTGGCGTCGCCGGGAGCGACGAAGTACAGGCCTTGCGCCGCGGGTACGAAGCTGAAGCCCAGAGCGGATTCAAGCACCCGCACTTCCTCTCCTCCCCCGGCGGGCATCCGCCAAATCGGGGTCGCCAAAAAGTCCTTGCTAAAGTAGAGATCTCGCCCATCCTCGGACTCGAACGCCAGCCGGCCGCCTTTCTTGGTAACCTGGACCGCCTTCCCGCCTGCTGCCGGCATCTTCCAAATCTGCCAGTCCTTGGACCGGTCGGACGCGAAGTAGATCCAGCGCCCGTCTCTCGACCAGCTCGCCACACCGTCGTCGGCCGGATCGTCCGTCAGTCGCTTTGGAGCGCCTCCGTCCGCACGCACGGAATAGACGTCGAAGCTGCCCTCCTTCGTCGAATCGAACACGAGCTGCTGCCCGTCCGGAGACCATCTGGGAGCTCCCGTCATCGTCGCCGCCATCGTCGTCACCTGGACTGGGTTCGAGCCATCCGCGTCGCACACCCACACCTCGTTCGTACCAGACCTCACGGAGATGAACGCGACTCTCTTGCCATCCGGGGAGTACTGCGGCGCAAGGTCCGAGCGAGTCGAGGCCGCAAAGGGGGTGGGTTCGTTTCCCTCGCCCTTCCTCCCGTTGATCGGCAACCTCAGAATGTCTGTATTCCATGTGAAGTGGACGTAGGCGAGTCGATTGCCCTTGCGGGAGATCACCGGAGACGCGCCCCCCTCCCCTTGGATCGCAACGCGCTGGGGAGCGCTTTCTCCCGACGCCGCCATGCGCCATAGCTCATCCGGCTCGCCCTCTTGATACGAAGAAAAAATGACTTCCTTCCCGTCAGGTGTCCAGTTCGCCGTGGAGCGGAACAAGTTGAGGGAGGTAAGCCGCCGCGGTTCGCCTACCGGAAGCATCTGATCCGACACCGTCGCGATGTACAGATCCCCAACCGCCCGGCTTCGGAAGAACACAAGACGGGACCCGTCCGGCGAGAATGCCGCGGAATTGTCGGCGCTCGGAGCCTGCGGATTCGTCAGTTTTCGCTTCTCTCCGGTCGTGATGGACACCGCGTAGATCGAACAGGGAGCCTCTGGAGGGTTCTGTTCCGCAACCGCTAGCCACTCCCCGCTCGAGTGCCAGGAAAGCGCCCCTGGACACGGGTTGATCGTTGCCACTCTGCGATCCGGCCCGCCGATCGCCGGCATAAGGAAGATGCC
>JAEHDI010000640.1 GCA_016880505.1 Bryobacterales bacterium
ATGTCAAAGGCGCATTCACCAGCGCCCACGGCTCCAAACGCGGACTGTTCCAAATGGCGAACGGAGGCACCCTGTTCCTGGACGAAATCGGCGACATGCCGCTTTCAATGCAAGTCAAGTTGTTGCGCGCCGTACAAGAGCGAGAAATTCGGGAGGTAGGGTCGGAAACATCGTCGAAGGTGGACGTGCGCATCATCGCCGCCACGAACAAGGATCTTGGAGAGGCGGTCAAGAACGGAACTTTCCGAAACGATCTGTACTATCGCATTTCGGTGGTCCCGCTGTTTATTCCGCCGTTGCGCGATCGCCGCGATGATATTCCCCTCCTGGCCCAGCATTTTCTCAAGCTCAGCGTGCAGCGGGCAAACAAAGAGGTCAAAGGGTTCACGCCTGCCGCGCTGCATCGACTGATTGTCAATCCGTGGCACGGCAACGTGCGGGAATTGGAAAACGCGGTTGAAAAGGCGGTGGTCATGTCGCGCCAGGATATGCTGACGCCGGACCTCCTCCCGTCCGTCGGTGTGTCGCCTGACACGCCGCTCAAGCCGCTCACCGAGGCCAAAGAAGAGTTCGAGCGAACCTATTTGAAGAACGTGTTGCAGCTGACGGGGGGCAATATTTCCCGCGCCGCCCAGTTTGCCGGCCGGTACCGCGCCGACTTCTATAAGATGCTCAGAAAGTACGGCCTGCATCCGTCGATGACGAAGGGCAAGCCTGATGCTGAATTGGCAGAGCTCGAAGACGAAGCGGATCTGACCGAGGCGGAACGGTAGCAACAGCAGTGTCCTGACTCATGCGGGCTATGACAGGGTGCGAGGATGCCGCACATATTCTCATTGCCGAGGACGAGCCGATATTCCTCCTGCCGGTCTGAAACAAAACCATTAGTGGTGCGGACATTACACCGTGACAGGGAAGGACGGGGCGGAGGTGCGGTCGGCCGTTCAATGCGAGCGAGATGGTAAGGCACGATTACTCACCTTCACTCACGGGCGGGCTCCGTGGGGGGCATAGCGGAGTCGTTGATCCACCGGTCGAAAAAAGTTCGGCGTTGATGCCCTTGACATCGTTAAATCTCTAGGCGATATAGGGCACGACAGAAGTGACGCAGTACGTTAACCCTCACACAAGGAGAGCGCCAATGACTCGTACGTCAATCATGCTTGCCGCAGCGCTGTTTCTGACCGTCGGCTGTTCGTCGATGGAGACTCAGACCGCTGCACCGAAATCCACTGTCTCGGCACCCGCTGCCCCCAAACTCTCACTCTACGAGCGGCTCGGCGGAACCGGCCCCATCACGGCCGTCGTGGGGAAGTTCGTCAGCAACGTTGCAGCCGACAAGCGCATCAATGGCTACTTCGCGAAGGCCGACATCCCCAAACTCAAGCGGCAGTTGGTCGATCAGGTGTGCCAGGCCAGCGGCGGCCCGTGCACTTACGACGGCAAGGATATGAAAACGACGCACAAAGGCATGAAGATCACGGGCGCGGCGTTTAACGCGCTGGTCGAGGATCTCGTGGCAGCGCTCGATACGTTCAACGTACCGGAGCAAGAGAAGGGTGAATTGCTCAGTGTCTTAGGGCCGATGAAGAGCGATATTGTCGAAGTTCCATAGGGGTGTCAGAGCGCGGCTGGTCGGTACAGACCAGCCGCGTCGAAGAGAAGAGACTATCCGGAGAGAGTCACAGGATCGTCGACCGCAGTGATGTGCCGGTCATAGAAGCCTCGCAACTATCCTCCTGACTCTCCA
>JAEHDI010000641.1 GCA_016880505.1 Bryobacterales bacterium
GACGCGCCTCGGTGAGTCTCTTCGATCATGTGAAGGTGGACTACTACGGCACGCCCACGCCGCTCAACCAGCTCGCGACCCTGCACGTGCCGGAGCCCTCGCTGATTACGATCCAGCCTTGGGACGTTTCGCAGATCGCGGTGATCGAGAAAGCGATCCGTAGTTCGGACCTCGGACTTAATCCGAACAACGATGGAAAGCTCATCCGCGTTCCGATCCCGCCTCTGACCGAAGAGAGGCGCAAGGAACTGGTGAAGCACCTGCACGGGGTGACGGAAGATCACCGTGTGGCGGTACGGAATATCCGGCGGGATGCGAACGAGGCGGTCAAGAAACTGGTCAAGGACAAGCTGATCAGCGAAGACGAGGAGCGCCGCGCGCTGGACGAGATCCAGAAGCTGACCGACGGGAACACCCAGAAGCTCGATCAGGCCTCGAAGACCAAAGAAAAAGAAATCCTGGAACTGAAGTAGGGACGCGCCCGTGGCGCGCCCCTAGCCGAACTACCTACGGTGTAGCGGCGAGCGCAGCGTCCGCTGTCGCGAGGCCGGCGCCGGTGGCGTCGGCGCCCCAGCAGACCTTAAGTGGGCCAACGCTGGGGTCGAGAATGTTTCGGCATCCAGGAGCGAGGGGTATCGCGCTACTTTGCAGAATCGCCTCGGCCTGAGCGGCCGTTAGCGCCGGGTACTTTTGAGCCATCAGTGCCACGATCCCGGCCACGTGCGGGCTGGCCATCGACGTACCGCCGAGATAATAGTACGACGTCTTCCCGCTGTTGACCTGGTACGGCCCGACCACCCAGGTTCCGGGTGCGGCGACATCGAGGTCCTGGCCCGCCAACTCTCGGCTGGAGAAGTCCGCGATGTAGAACTGGGCCGGATTCGTCGGATCGGCGACGTTCAGGTTATACCACCATGTTGGCGTCAGCCATTCCCCAATCCATCCCGAAGCCGCGACCGAGATCACGGGCGCATAGGCTCCGGGATATCCCATGCCAGCCTCGCCGCCGTTCCCGGCGGATGCAACGATGATGATGCCCTTGCCGACCGCGTAATCGATAGCGGCCTTTTCCACTGCTTCGAGGGCCGACCCGCCCAGACTCATGTTTACGACCACAGGGTGACCGGCAAGCGGTCCGGCCTTCAGATCAGCGACGTAGATGAGTCCCCGTGCGATCACGGACGACCAGCCGCTACCGTTTTGATTCAGCACCTTTACCGGGATCACGGTGGCCATGGGCGCCACGCCGTTTATCGGAGTGCCACGGAGGCTGTAGCCGAGGATGGTACTGGTGACGTGCGTGCCGTGCGAATCCTGATCATGCTGCCACTTGTTCGGCTGGGTGGCAACGGTCCACTCGAATGGCCCTCCGGTGAAGCTGCGGGCGTACTCTTCCGCGATGCGCTCCTGGGGAAAATACTGCCGCCAGGAATCCAAGAGGCCGGAGTCCAGTACTGCCACATAGACCCCCGTACCGTCGAAAGCGACCTGCCGGTTGTCGAGACCGACATCAGTGACGTTGATGGCGTCTAGGTCCCATGTGCTGAGGCCATCCGTGAAGTCCTCAGCGAGTACCGTATC
>JAEHDI010000642.1 GCA_016880505.1 Bryobacterales bacterium
CCACGCACGTCCGGCGCCCTGATCAGAATCCTTCGAGCAGATGGCCGAGCTTTTCTTTCTTCGTGCGGAGGTAGATCTCGGTCGTATCGCTGGGTGCGATGATGCAGGGAATGCGCTCGGAAACCTCGATGCCCGCACGTTCAAGCGCCTGGATCTTGCCGGGATTGTTCGACAGCAGGCGGACGCTCGTCAGCCCGAAGTGTCGCAGGATTTCCGCCGGCAGTTCATAGTTTCGAAGGTCGGCCTCGAACCCGAGTTGCTCGTTGGCCTCGACAGTGTCGGCGCCGTGGTCCTGTAATTCGTACGCGCGCAGCTTGTTGAGCAGCCCGATGCCGCGCCCTTCCTTGTGTTCGTAGACAAGCAGTCCGCGGCCTTCGCCGGCAATCCGGGCTAGGGACAGCTCGAGCTGGGCGCGGCAGTCGCACCGCAGGCTGTGAAACACGTCCCCGGTTAGACACTGCGAGTGGATGCGGACGAGCGGCGGCGGTTCGCCGGAGACGTCGCCCATGCGCAGAACGACCGCCTCTTCGAGACGGCCACCGTATTCGCCCTTAAAACCGAATATCCGGAACAGCCCGAAGCTGGTGGGGAGGTCCGCCTCGGCTACCTTACGTAACCGGGCTGCTACCACTGGGTTTTCCATCAGACAGGAACGAAGGAACCTGGAGGTTCCGCGTTCTCTTAATTATAATGAACGGCAACGCTACATGCTGGACCAGCACCTGATCAGACTCCTGGTGAAGCTCGGGATCGTGGCTTCCCTGGCGAGCATTTTGGTCCGGTCGGACGCTTTCAAGCGCATGCTCCTCCGCGAACAGCGCACCCTGAACCAGCGGCTGCTGCTCGCTTTATCCTTCTCGAGCATCTTTGCCACAGGCGTCGCCACCCGCGTCGTCACGCGGTCCTATCAGGCGGTGGACCTCGGGTTGGAGGGGAGCCTGCTATCGGGCATCCTCGGTGGCTACGTAACCGGGCTTGTATCGGGAATCCTGATTTCAGTGCCCGCCATGTTTAACGGCGAGTACCTCAGCATGCCTCTCCTCGCGGGGGTCGGCGTACTCGGCGGGCTGCTGCGCGATTGCGCGCCGGACACCGAAGACATCTGGCACTTCTCGCCGTTTTTCGACCTCAGCATCTACCGGCTCTTCCAGCGGGGCCACGATCACCGTCGCTCGGCGTTCCACCTGTTCTTTTTGCTTGCCATCCTCTTCGCCGAGTTCCTAAGGATCACGCTCGGCCACATCTTCCCGGACTCGGTCTTCTATCTCTATCCCGAGTGGGACTCGCCGCACCCGTTGACGATCGTCATTGTTTACATCACGACGCTGTTTGCGGTAACGCTACCCCTCAAGATCTGGAACAACACCCGGAACGAAAGCAAGCTGGCCGAGCAGCAGCAGGTGCTGTTACAGGCGCGGCTCGAGGCGCTCTCTAGCCAGATCAACCCGCATTTTCTGTTCAACACGCTGAATTCCGTCTCCTCGCTGATCCGTACGGACCCGGGCGAGGCGCGAAACGTCGTCTACAAGCTCTCCAACATCCTGCGCCGCCTGTTGCGGAAGCACGACAACTTCAACCCGCTGCGCGACGAACTCAATTTCATCAACGACTACCTCGCGATTGAGATGGTGCGGTTCGGAGACAAGCTCCATTTCGAGAAGGACATCGCTCCGAACACCCTGGACCGGCCGGTTCCGAGCATGTTGCTCCAGCCGCTGGTGGAGAACTGCATCCGGCATGGCTTGAGCGGAAAAGTGGAGGGCGGCACGATCCGCGTCAGCAGCCGACTGGCGGACGGCCGGTTGCACCTCTCTGTGGAAGATGACGGCGTGGGCATTCCCGAAGTAAAATTGGCTACCCTGCTTGAACAGGGCATCGGCGTCAGCAATGTCAACGAGCGCCTCAAGGTTTTGTTCGGAAACGACTACCGGATGTTCATCGACAGCAAGCCCGGCACCGGCACACGCATCGAGATCCAGATTCCGGAACTCCAGGTCCCCGGGACGGGTGTCTCCTGACTTCTTATTGCGGAGCACTGATTGACAAACCTCCAAACCCCTGTACTCATACCCGAGACGAACGGCGCACACCGGACGATCGCCGGCCGGACCCGACGGGTCTACGACCGCCTGGCGGCCGTCTACCCGGTGTCAACGCTGTTCTTCCATTCGACGGCACACAAGCGCGCGTTGGCGGTATCCGGCCTCGTCGACGGCATGCGCGTACTCGAAGCGGCTACCGGTTCCGGCGAAATGTTCCGGAGGCTCGTGCGCGCCAACCGCGGCGGTGAAACGGTCGGCTTCGACCTCTCTCCCAACATGGCGGCGCGGACGCACCGCCGTGTACGCCGGGAGTTCCCCGCTGCAACAACCCTCTGCCAGGCGGTGGATGCCCGCTACCTGCCGTTCCAAGGTGAGAGCTTCGATCTCGTCGTCTGCTGCTACCTCCTGGAGTTGCTCTCATCGGACGACATCCTGCTCGCGCTCAGCGAAATCCACCGCGTTCTGCGCCCGGGTGGCAGGCTGGCGCTGGTCGCGATCGGACAGAACACGGAGTTCTTCAACCGCGTCTACCGCGTGCTCGGCAAGATCGCGCCCGCGTTCTGGGGACGCCAGATCGATGGGAGGTTGGTCGAACTCATTGAGACCGCCGATTTCCGTCTCCTCAGCGAGGAACACGTGCGCCAGACCCTGTACCCGTCGCGCGTGCTTCTCGCCAGGAAGTAGGCCGCAGCCGGCATCTGA
>JAEHDI010000643.1 GCA_016880505.1 Bryobacterales bacterium
TCGACTGGGACGGGAACACCCTGGCTCAGGAGGAGCCCATCCATTCCGGCAGTGTCATGCTGCCGGTGAACTGGCGGGGCGACGGACAAGAGTTCATCCTGCTTTCCGGCAATTCGCGCGAGGGCGGCATGATAGACGGTCATCTGCGCCGGGTGGTGATGTTTCCGGAAGACGGGCATCCGGATCTCACGGCGTACGTTGCCGACGTCACGGGCGACCCTCGCGACGAGGTGATCCTCTGGAACGAAACCGAAGTCTGGATCTACACGCAGGACCGCCCGTTCACTGGTAAGCGGATCTACGCGCCCATCCGCAACCCGGACTACAACGAGTCGAATTACCGCGTGGCCGTTTCACTGCCGCGGTGGGTGGAACGGTGAGGGAGGAAAAACTCCGCTCCTTTCAGCGGCGGCTCTGCTTGCGAGCATAATGGAGTCATCTTATGCGCAATCTTCGAGTTGCATCGGTTCAGTTTGAGTGCAAGCCGGGAGACAAGGCCGCGAACCTCGCAACGATCCGGCGCTTCGCCAAAGAGGCAGCCCGCGCGGGCGCCGAGATCCTCGTGACGCCCGAGTGTTCCATCACAGGCTACTGGTTTCTGCGGAATCTCGGACGAGAGGAGTTTGCCGCGCTCGCAGAGCCGGTCTTCGGCGGCCCTTCGTCCCAGGCGCTGATGGCAATGTCGAAGGAGTACGGCATGACCATCGGCGCGGGCCTGATCGAACGCGGCGATGACGGCAAATTCTACAAGCCTTACGTGGTGGCCATGCCAGACGGAACCGCGAAGCGCCACCGGAAACTGCACGCTTTCGTCAGCCCGCACCTGACGTGCGGCAGTGAGTACACGGTATTCGACACGCCGCACGGATGCCGGGTCGGCGTGCTCATTTGCTACGACTGCAATCTGGTGGAGAACGTGCGCATCAACGCGCTGATGGGGGCGGAGATCCTTATTGCTCCTCACCAGACCGGCGGATGCCGGACGTCGAACCCTCACCTGATGGGGGTAATCGACCGGGCGGTGTGGGCCAACCGTGAGCAGGATCCCGAAGCAATCGACCGTGAACTCACCGGATCGAAAGGCAAGGGCTGGCTGATGCGCTGGCTGCCGAGCCGTGCGCACGACAACGGCATGTTTCTGATCTTCAGCAACGGCGTCGGCGTGGACGACGACGAGATCCGCACGGGGAACTCGATGATCCTCGACCCCTACGGCCGTGTCCTGGCGGAGACGAACAAAGCCGGCGAGGACATGGTGATTGCCGATCTGGACGCCTCTCTGCTGCCCCAGAGCACCGGCCAGATGTGGATCTGCGCCCGCCGCCCGGAGTTGTACGGTCCACTGACCGTCCCCACCGGCCGCGAGCGCACCGCGCGAGAGCTGAAGTTTAAGGAATAGCCACCGGCAGGCAGTCTTATTCCCGAGGGACTGAACGATGTTCCCAGCGCAATACGCACCTCCGGGTTCGCGGAAAGTGTTTCCGGCAGTCGGAAGTTGATCTGGTAGAGCCCGCCGAAGCCGGGCGCGACGCCGGCATAGTCGATCCGGGACGAATCCACCGCCTGGCCGTCGACCAGCACTTGAAACTCATTCCTGCGCGCGAGCGGGGCGGCCGACAGCGGCAATTCATCGTACGAGCGGACAGAGGGGACGGTCTCGCCCAGGCCGGTTGCCCAGAGGATGACGTACTCGCCGGCTGCGGCGGGTGAGTCCGGTGTGATCACACTGAAATCCGGGCGCGTGGCGACCGGCGTGTGTTCGTCGAAAAGAAACAGAGCCGGCGCGACGTCGGAGAGGCGTATCCGCGCCGCAGGGCCCGCCCACCCGTCCCTCACCACGCGGATTACGTGCTCGCCCGGCCGAAGATTGGCGGGGATCAGCACATTGACCTGGTTGGGCGAAACGTAATACAGAGGCGCCTGGTAGGCGCCGACGTGGACCGTGACGCCTCCCAAACTGACCGGAAGCCGCCCGCCGAGAATGTCTTCGGCCGCGAGCGGCCGGGGTGTCCATGCGAGATCGGAGCCGTAAATGCTGGCAAGGGTATTGGGAGCGAGCGAGCCGGCGACGAAGCTCGCGCCGTTCACGATGCCTGCTTCGGTGTAGCAAGGCGCCGGCGGCGGGCAGTCCGCGCGCGCGAGCACGGTGAGCGTAAGAAGAAGAACCGCCGGCGACCACTTGCCCATCACTGGTTCCAATGAGGATAGTGGCGCCGGCGGCGGAGGATTCTCGCTACCGTTTCACCGGCGTGCTCTCCACGATTCGCCTAGTCATTTCTGTACAGTGATTCGAACGTTTTGATCCGTGCGGACGCCGCCGATTTCAAGCTCGACGGGCAGGTCGCCATCCGGCGCATTGTCCGGAATCTTCACATTGAACTGGCATTCGCCGGCGAAAATCAGAAAACCGGTGTTGTTGAAGACTTCGGTCGGTGCGCCGTTGACACGAACGGTGACCGGACTGGTCAGCGTTGGGGTCGGCAGGCCCACGACCTCGCCAGCCGGCACGGCGGGATTCGTCGGGCCACAGCCAGTCGCAAACAGCAGCACGAACTCGCCCGGTTTGGCGGGGCGGGTTTCGATGCCGACCGGCTGGAGAAGGCCCGTTTTGCCGACGTACTTGAAGTCGGGGAACAGCGCGCCGACGTATGTCCCACCGCCGGCCACGACTCCTGCCCACGTGAACAGGGCTGGGCCGACGGCTTGCTTATCCACGGCCTGCGCTTCGCTCACACCGTCCGGGTTGATGACTTGTACAGACATCGTGCCCGCCGCGCCATCACTCGGGACCTGGACGTTGATCTGTCCTGGGCTGACGAAATACACGAATGCGTCCTGGTTGTTGATCTTCACTCCGACGCCGTCGAGTTGAGTTGGGAATTTGCCGTTGACGATCTCCTCGCTCTTCCATGTGCGGGTATTTGTCGTGAAGTTGCTGCCGTAGATCGAGATCCACGCGGAGTCCGAGACGAGCGGCTTCGAACTCCAGGCGTTCACAACACCCCCCTGGCTGATGGTCGGTTTCGGCTTTGCAACCGCCGGAGTGAGTGTAAAGCTCCTGGTGTGTATGCGGTCGCCGGTGGGCAGGAAATTCCCGTTGGCCGCGTTCATTGCGAGATAGACCTTGATGTTCCCGACGTCCGTGGCCGGCGGCGTCCACTCGAAGGTGAACGGCATGGCGGCTGGCGGTTTCGGACCCGTATGCTCGATGTACTGGATGCCGGCCGCGCTCTGAATCACGCGAACCGAGGTGTCCCCCGAGGGCACGCCGAGCGTGCCCGCCTGCCCGTTGTCGCTCTCCTTGCGGACCGACAACTGGAAGCCGAAGATGACGGCCAGCGAGTCGGAAGAGTTGACGTGCCAAACTTGCTTCGGACCGCCGGGCGTGTACGTCGCCGAGGCGCCGAAATCGACATTGATGTTTCCCGAACTTGGGAGAAACGTCCCGCTGTGGCACTCTGAGGCAAAGCAGGTCTGTTCTCCTGGTGCGCCCGTGCGTTCTGCTGGCGGACCGCTGGAGTATCCGTAGAACAACGCCGGAACGACCGAGAGAACGGCCGCGAACTTGCCGAATAGAATTATCCTTGGATGTTTCATATCCCTCTGATCTTTCTACCCAGTGTAAGCGGGAACGGATGAGAATCCGAGCGTGGAAGCCGCGTGTTTACAAGGTTTTACACCTCTGAACGGGCGAGCGCCTTGCGGGCCGTCGTACTCAAGGGAATTTCGTTCAAGAGGGCTCGTTTGATCCATGAAAAGCCCGCCGGATTACCGTGGACGCGAACCGAAACGACTGTAAAAACGTAGCTGTGGTTCGTGATGGAATGGCGGAATTCGTGGAGTGTCTCGAGATGCCGTGCTTCGGGTAACTGGCCCGCCTCCGGGAGTTCCCAGAAGCCGTTCATGCGCCCACCGCCGGACCTCTGCCACAGCAGAACGCGGCCGTTTCGTTCCGCGAGCAGAAGGGTTTTGTGCACCCGCACCTGTCTTACGCGGCCGAGTTTGACCGGGAGCTGGCTCTCGACGCCGAGCCTGCGGGCTTCACAGAGCTCCGCGATCGGACAAAGCAGGCACTGTGGCGCTCTTGGCAGGCAGATGATGGCGCCAAGCTCCATCAGCGCCTGGTTGAATTCGCCCGGGCGGCCGGGCTCGAGCAAGGCCTGCGCCTTCTCGTGCAAGCGCCGTCGAACGGCCGTTGACGCGATGTCGCCCGCGTCGTTCGTGAGCCGGCTGAGGACGCGCAAGACGTTGCCGTCGAGCACCGCGTACGGCAGTCCGAAGGCGA
>JAEHDI010000644.1 GCA_016880505.1 Bryobacterales bacterium
GGCACGCCGAGAAGGAAATCTCGTTGGTATCGAGGGCCGCGGAATGCTGACGGCAATTTCGAGATATGGGGCCAGAGTGCTGCCCAACACCCAGCAGTTGATCGCCGAATGCGCGCGTCGAGGGGAACTTGTGGAAGGGCCGGCGATTGACGAGTTCGAAGAAGCCTTTTCGCAACGGCATGATCATCAGGTCGCGGTCACTACCTCATATGGGCGAATGGCGTTCTACTACATCCTGAAGGCGCTCAATCTGCCGATAGGGTCGGAGGTCATCTTTCCTGCTCTGACCTTCTGGGTGGTACCCGAAATCGCACGAGTCCTGGGGCTGAGGCCCGTTTTCGTCGACGTCGACCCGAAAACGTTCAACATGAATCCCAGCGCTGTCGATCGGGCCGTCACGGCGAACACGAAGGCGATCGTTCCGACGCACCTGTACGGGCTTCCATGCGATATGGACGAGATCCTCGGTATCGCGACGAAGCATAATCTTGCGGTAATCGAGGATTGCGCGCATTCGCTCGGAGCGTTATACCGCGGCAGGCCTGTCGGCACGTTTGGCGACGCGGCCTTCTTCAGCTTTCAAACGCTGAAACCGCTGAACACGTACGGGGGCGGGATGGCCGTGGTCCGGGACGCCTCCCTGGCAGGCGCCGTCCGCGGGTTGGCGCGTTCCGAGCCCCTTCCCACAGAGGCTGAAGTTCGCAAGAAACTCAACATCGGGAGGGTGCAGCGCATTCTGACTAGGCCCTCGGTGTTTCGCTGGACGCTCTTTCCAATTCTCTGGGCGGCATCGTTTGTGCGAGCTCGACCCGACGTCTACCTCTGGGAAGCCATTCGTCCGCTCGATCCGCTTCCGCCTGACTACCGTCGCCGTTATAGCAATGTCCAAGCTGCCATCGGCCTCGAGGCGCTGCGCCACCTCGCTGGCTGGACCGCGGCGACACGCCGGAATGCGGAACTGCTCGCACAAACGATGACCGGGATCCCAGGTGTTCAACTACCCGACTGCCCCGCCGACCGAACCCACGTCTTCTACCAGTATGCTCTGCGCGTGAGCGACCGCGATCGGGTGGTGAGGTCGTGTATTCGCCGCGGTCTGGACATCGAGACGTTGCACGTTGACGTTTGCACCCGGCTGCCGTTGTTTCAGCCTTTCTGGGCACCGGCCCTGGAAGCCGACTATGCAGCCGAAGCCGTGCAGTTACCCGTGTACTCGTCTCTTTCGGAAGATCAGGTCAGATGGGTATCTCGCATCGTAAAGGGTGCCGTCTCCGAGGACCCTCGGGCGCCGGCCACGGTGCCTCAGTCCGCACGCGATTGACCGGATCGAGGCGATCCCGGCGGCGCCCCGCCGGTCAAGCGGGCTCCTGACTCCCGCATACGAGACAGCAGTTTCAACCCGTGCTCATCAGCTCCAGTCAAACCAGACACATCGATGATAAGTTCCTTCGCCTTCAAGACGGAGGTGGCGGAAATCCAAGCGTGCTCCAGTTCCCGCACCCACGGTCCATCTAAGGATCCCCGCAGAACAAAGCGAAACGCGGAGGAGCCTGCCACGGAGACGCAGAGGCACGGAGAGTTCGGCCGCAGCCGAGCGGGGTGGGTGTATACTGGGGCCAACTGGGAGGCCGAAGTGAATTCCGGCCAAGCCCTTTTGGCGTGTAGCGAGTAAAGATCCACTTACTGGAGGAAACCCATGTCCAAAGTTGCAACCGTTGCAGTCTGTTTGTCTTTGCTCACGTTTCCAGCGTTTGCCGACGGAGAGGCCAACTGTGCGGGCCTTCCCACCGCCAGAGACTTGAATAAGCTGCTTGTCGCGGCCGGCGGCGACGACATCGGCGGCCTCTTTA
>JAEHDI010000645.1 GCA_016880505.1 Bryobacterales bacterium
CCGTCAGCTTGTCCTCGTCGGAGAGCTCGTCGATGCCAAGGATCGCGATGATGTCCTGGAGGTCCTTGTACCGTTGCAGAATCTGCTTCACCTGCTGCGCGGTGTTGTAATGCTCGTCGCCGACGATACGCGGGTCGAGAATGCGCGAGGTCGATGCCAGCGGATCCACCGCAGGGTAGATGCCGAGTTCCACGATCGCGCGCGAGAGGTTTGTCGTCGCATCGAGGTGCGCGAAGGTCGTCGCCGGGGCAGGATCGGTGTAGTCGTCGGCAGGCACGTAAATCGCCTGCACCGAAGTGATGGATCCCTTTCGTGTCGACGTGATGCGCTCCTGTAACTCGCCCATCTCGGTGGCAAGGTTCGGCTGGTAGCCCACCGCGGACGGCATGCGGCCGAGCAGCGCCGACACCTCGGAACCCGCCTGCGTGAACCGGAAGATGTTGTCGATGAACAGCAGCACGTCCTGGCCTTCCTCGTCGCGGAAGTACTCCGCGACGGTCAGGCCCGTGAGGCCCACGCGAAGGCGCGCGCCGGGCGGCTCGGTCATCTGGCCGTAGATCAGGGCACACTTGGATTTCCGCCAGTCCTTCGGGTCAATAACGCCCGACTCCTGCATTTCGAGCCAGAGGTCATTGCCCTCGCGGGTGCGCTCACCAACCCCGGCAAAAACCGACACGCCCCCGTGGTGCAGGGCAATGTTGTGAATCAGTTCCTGGATGATCACCGTCTTGCCGACGCCCGCACCGCCGAACAGGCCGATCTTGCCGCCTTTGAGGTACGGCTCCAGCAGGTCGACGACCTTAATGCCGGTCTCGAACATCTGTGACTCGGTCGACTGCTCCTCGAAGCTTGGCGCCGGCCGGTGAATCGGGTAGGTCTTGCTCGCGTTCACCGGTCCCATGTGGTCCACCGGTTCGCCGATCACGTTCAGCACGCGTCCGAGCGTTTCCTTCCCTACCGGGACCGTGACGGGCCGGCCGAGGCTCTCCGCCTTCATCCCGCGCACCAAGCCGTCAGTCGGCTGGAGTGCGATCGTGCGCACGCGACCCTCGCCGATGTGCTGCGCCACCTCCACGATGATGTCAATCGGCTCGGGCGCCTTGAAACCCTCGCTCGTGATGCGGATGGCCGTGTAGATGATGGGGATCTGCCCTTCCGGGAACTGGATATCCACGGCAGGGCCCGCCACCTGGATCACTTTGCCGACCACGTTCTTCGATATTTCCGTTGGCATCTATTCAACTCCTGCTGCACCGCTGACTACTTCGATGATTTCCTTCGTAATGCTTGCCTGGCGCACGCGGTTCATGTACAAAGTCAGCCTGTCGATCATGTCGGCGGCGTTCGATGTAGCGGCGTCCATCGCCGTCATACGCGCCGCCTGCTGCGCCGCGGCCGACTCGAGCAGCGCGCGATAAATCCCGATTTCCACGTAGCGCGGGAGCAGACCCTCCAACAGCTTCTCCGGCGGCTGCTCGTAAATGTAATCAATGCCGTGCACGTCTTCGGGCAGCGACGTCGGCAGGATGCGCTCCACCGTCAGCCGCTGCGTGAGGATGCTCTTGAACTCGTTGTACAGCAGGTATACGGAGTCGATCTCACCGGCGATGAACCGGGCGCTGATGCGTTTCGCCAGCTCGGAGGCGTCGGCGTAGCCGACTTTGTCCGTCATACCCACCATTTCGCCGGTCAAGTTGGCGCCGCGCTTGCGGAAGAAATCGCGTCCTTTACGGCCGACAGTTTCGATCCCTACCTCAGCCCCGGCATGCTCCTCGAGGAATCGCTGCGCCGCCTTGATCAGATTCGAGTTGAACGCTCCAGCCATGCCACGGTCGGACGTGATGAGAATGAGCTGGATCCGCCGCTCGTCCCGACGGGCCAGCAGCGGGTGAGTGGCCAGTTGCTCGTTCGTCCGGGCGGCCTCCGAGACGTCGGCCAACACCCGGGTCAGCATGGAGGCGTAGGGCCGCGCCGCGATCACCCGGTCCTGGGCGCGCCGGAGCTTGGCCGCGGAAACCAGTTTCATGGCACGGGTAATCTGCTGCGTGCTCTTTACGGAGCGGATGCGGCGGCGGATGTCGATCAGGCTGGGCATCGGTTACCTCACCCCGTCAGTCGCGCTGCTCGGCGGCGAAACGCTCCTTGAACTCCTTCAGCAGCGCGTGCATCTCCTCGCGCAACGCGTCGTCGATGGCCTTCTTCTCGCGAATCTGCTTTAGCGCGCCGGGGTGTGCGTTCTCGGCGAAGCGGTACAACTCTTCCTCGAATCGCCGAACGTCTTCCACCGGGAGGTCGTCGAGGTAGGCGTTGGTGCCGGCGAAGATGATCAGAATCTGTTTTTCTACAGGCAGCGGCTTGTATTGGCCCTGCTTGAGCACCTCGGTCAGCCGGCGACCGCGGTTCAATTGCGCCAGGGAGGCCTTGTCCAGATCTGAGCCGAACTGGGCGAAGGCGGCCAGTTCGCGGTACTGTGCCAGATCGAGGCGGAGGGTTCCGGCCACCTGCCGCATCGCGCGCACCTGGGCGTTGCCGCCGACGCGGCTCACCGAGAGACCGACGTTGATGGCGGGCCGGACGTTGGCGTTGAACATATCCGCTTCGAGGAAGATCTGCCCGTCGGTGATGGAAATGACGTTGGTCGGAATATACGCCGACAGGTCTCCAGCCTGGGTCTCGATCACCGGCAGCGCAGTCAACGATCCGCCGCCGTTCTTGTCCGACAGCTTCGCCGCGCGCTCCAGCAACCTGCTATGGAGGTAGAACACATCACCCGGGTAGGCCTCGCGCCCCGGCGGCCTGCGCAACAGCAGTGAGATTTCGCGGTAGGCAGCCGCGTGTTTCGACAGATCGTCGTAGAAACAGACCACGTGCCGGCCGTTATCGCGGAAGTGCTCGCCCATGGCGCAGCCCGAGTACGGGGCGAGGTACTGCATCGGCGCGGGGTCGGACGCGGTGGCGGCCACCACGATGGTGTAATCCATTGCACCGAAGTCCTCGAGGGTTTTCACAACCTGGGCCACGGTGGATCGCTTCTGACCGATGGCGACATAGATGCAGATTACGTCGCCGCCCTTCTGGTTGATGATCGTGTCGAGAATGATGGCCGTTTTGCCGGTCTGGCGGTCGGCAATGATTAACTCGCGCTGGCCGCGGCCGATGGGGATCATGGCGTCGATTGCTTTGATACCGGTCTGCAGCG
>JAEHDI010000646.1 GCA_016880505.1 Bryobacterales bacterium
GATCGTCATATATGCCGCGGACCAGGGAATCGGGGAAACTCTCGATCGGGGAGACTTCTCAGTGTTCCCATTCAACTTCGGTATGCAATTTGTCCTGCCGGGGAAACATCACGACAAACTACTGTTCTTCGCCGGGGCTGAGGCCAACGTCAATTTCATCAGTGGAAATGTTGATGTCGGGCAGCAGGCCCAGCTCGGGTATACGCTGATGGCCGGCTTTGCCGTGAAGGCGTTCGAGTTTGGTGTACGCTACACCAGCTTCTCCGATATCGCCAATATCGGGGCACAGATCGGGCTGCGATTCTCAACGTTTTCACTCGAGTGACGAATCATGAGTACGATTCTTCTGGAGCTTGCCGGCCGCGTTGCGACCATCACGATCAACAGGCCGGAGAAGCTGAACGCCCTCAATGCGGAGACCAAGGCAGAACTCCGCCGGGTCGTCGAGAATCTTGACGAGGACCCCGCCGTCGGCTGCGTGATTGTGACCGGCGCGGGTGAGAAAGCATTTGTGGCCGGGACGGACATCGGGGAGCTTACAGGGCTGGATCGCGTGTCAGGAGCCCAATTCGCCCGGGGTGGGCAGGAGATTTTCAGCAGGATTGAGGCGATGCGGAAACCGGTCATCGCCGCGGTCAACGGGTACGCACTCGGTGGTGGCTGCGAGCTGGCGATGGCATGTCATGTCCGGTTCGTCTCTGACCGCGCCCGGTTCGGACAGCCGGAAGTCAGCCTCGGGATTATCCCCGGGTACGGCGGCACGCAGCGACTCACGCGCCTCATCGGCCGGGGGCGGGCGACCGAGATGATAACCACCGGCCGACAGATTGACGCCGACGAAGCCCTGCGCATAGGGCTCGCCGACCGGGTGTTTCCGGCAGCGGAGCTGCTTCTGCGAACACGGGAGATCGCGGATACCGTCGCGGGCAAACCGGGACGTGCGATCGCGCTCGCACTTCGTGCTATTGCGGCGGCGGACACTGAAAACGGAATGGAGAGGGAAGCCGAGATATTTGGGGAGTGCTGTACGACTCTGGATTTCCGGGAAGGGATAACGGCGTTTCTGGAAAAGAGAAAACCGGCGTTCCGGCACGAATGAAACACCCGGCCCATCTGCCGCTATGGAAAGGCGTAACACTGGCCGTGCTGGCAGCGGCAGGAACGTGTTTCCTCCTGGTGGAGCCCTCATCGCTCAGCATGGAGCGGCACCGGGGCCCGGTTGACGATGGACGAATCCGGGCGACGGTGGAGAGGATTCTTCGGGAGTCAGGCGTGACTTCCGCGCACGTGAAAACCCGGAAGGTTACTGTGCGGGGAACCTCGTTCACCCGGGTGGAACAACGGGTGCAGGTGCCGGCGGATTTTGCCAGCATCCTCGTAAACCACGCGCTGAACTCACGCCTATCACCGCTGGGGGCCCATGTGGTGGCCACCGAACGGATCATCGACGCGACGGTGACGATGCATGTCGTCAGCGGCGGGCACACGATCTTCAGCGTCGCGTTCATCAGGAATCCCTGAGTACGGGAATGAATGGTGTAACTGCTCGACGGGCAGCGTACACACAATCACCAAGATGAGGAGAACGGTCATCGGTACAGAAAATTCACAGAAAAAACCGGCCGACCAGGCCGGTGCCATGATGGAAAAAATCGTCTCGCTCTCCAAACGGCGGGGTTTTGTTTTTCAATCGAGCGAAATCTACGGGGGCCTGAATGGCTGCTGGGACTACGGACCGCTCGGTGTAGAGCTGCTCCGGAATATCAAAGAGGAGTGGTGGCGTGCGATGACGTTCCGTGAAGATGTCGAGGGGATTGACGCGGCAATCCTGATGCACCCCCGCGTCTGGGAAGCATCAGGTCATGTCGAGAATTTCACCGACCCCATGGTGGATTGCAGGGAGTGCAAGGCGCGGTTTCGAGCTGACCAGGTCGAGGATTCCCCGTGTGGCAATCCGGCGTTCAAGGGGCGCAAGGCGTCCAAATGCCAGGCCGAAGGGAAGTTCACGGAGGCACGTCAGTTCAACCTGATGTTCAAGACGTTCGTCGGTCCGGTGGAGAACGACGCGTCGACTGCGTACCTGCGCC
>JAEHDI010000076.1 GCA_016880505.1 Bryobacterales bacterium
CGCTGTTCCTCGATGAGGTCGGCGACATGAGCCTGAAGACACAGGCCAAGGTGTTGCGGGCGCTCGACGAGCAGCGGTTCGAGCCGGTCGGCGCGCCGGAGTCGATGCAGGTGGACGTCCGGGTTGTGGCCGCGACGAACAAACATCTGGAAGAAGAGATCGAGCGCGGCAACTTCCGCGAGGACCTTTTCTACCGCCTCAACGTGATTCCTTTCTATGTGCCGCCTCTGCGCGAACGGGCCGAGGATGTGCCGCTGCTGGCCGAGTATTTTCTGCGGGAGTTCACGACCGCGTACGGCCGCAAGGCGAAGGAACTCACTCCGGAGGCCTACCGCGTGCTCCGGGACTACTATTGGCCCGGCAATGTGCGGGAATTGCGCAACCTGATGGAACGGATCGTGATCATGAATCCGCAGGTGAGGATCGACGCCCGGCACCTCCCGTTGAATCCGGCGCGCCGGACGACGGTGGAGCGTTCGCTCGACGGTTTCGGGAGCCTGCATGAGGTGCGGGCGGCGGCCGAGCGGGAGTATATACTAAGGAAGCTGGATGAAACCAACGGGAACGTTTCTCGGGCGGCTGAGTTGCTGGGGCTGGAGCGAAGCAACCTCTACCGGAAGATGAAAACGCTCGGGATCGCACCCAAAGAGTAGTCTGGGTTCTCCACAACTCGAATCAATCGGAGGCAACATGAAGCACACGCTCAAGCTGTTGTTCTTGGTCACGTTGCTATCGGCGGCTGCGCTCGCTCAGCCGGTGGTGGAGGGGGTTGTCCACTCCGCCAGTTACGCCCTGCCCGGCATGCCTAACTACGGAATCCCGCAGGGTGGGATTTTCACTGTCTTTGGAAAGAACCTCGGACCGGGTGGACTGAAGCAGGTCTCGGCCTTCCCGCTGCTCCCGAATTGGGAGGGGATCACCATCAAGGTGACGGTCGACGGCACAACGGTGGATGCCGTACCGATCTCCTACGCCGCTGTCAATGCGGCGACGGCAACGCAGGTGTCGGCGATCCTGCCTTCGAACACGCCTGATGGCAACGGAACGCTGGTTCTCTCCTACAACAACCAGCCGAGCGCTGCCTTTAACGTCAAGGTAGTCGAGCACAGCTTCGGCCTCTACACTCTCAACAGCGCGGGCAGCGGCCCGGCTGTGATCACTGACGCCAACTATGCTGTCGGCTATCTGACACAGTCGATGAAACCGGGCCAGGCGATCATTCTTTGGGGCACCGGTCTTGGCCCAGTCACGGGGAATGAGTTTCAAGGACCGCTTCCGGGCGATCTGCCATATGATGTGAAGGTTTACGTCGGCGGAAAGCTGGCCAACGTCCTTTACAGGGGCCGGTCCGGATGTTGTTCCGGGCTCGATCAGATCGTCGTTGAGATCCCGCAGGGAGTTGACGGATGCTATGTCCCGTTAGTGGTGTCTGTAGACGGGGTAGTCAGCAATTTCACCACGATCTCGGTGGCGGCGAACGGCGGCGCATGTTCGGCCCAGGGATTCGTGACGTCGCAGGAACTCCAGGATGCGCAGACCCGCGACTCGCTCCGCCTTGGGACCATCTTCCTTTCGCGCCTCACCTTCAAATTCTCTGTACCAGGTCTGGGCGATATCACGTTCAGCACCGATTCGGGCAGCGCCGATTTCTACAAGTACGACTTCAACCAGTTGATCCGGTCGCAGGGAACTTCGGGATTTAGCTCGATCGGCTCGTGCAGCGTGTTCGTCTACCAAGGCGACGATCCCCAGAACAACGACCCGATCGTCGGCACGGGGCTGGACGCCGGCAACTTCGTCGGCCTGAGCGGACCGAAAGGCGACAAGCAACTCACCAAGCAGGAGAAGGGCGTCTACTCCGCCCGGCTGGGCGGCGGCTCGCCGTTCGGCGGGGAACCGCTGTACCTGGACCCGGGCGCGTACACGGCAAAGGGGACGGGTGTAGCGGACGTGAAGGCGTTTACCGCCCAATTGA
>JAEHDI010000647.1 GCA_016880505.1 Bryobacterales bacterium
AAGCCGCCGGTCCAACTTGGGCCGGTGCCGAAGGCGCAACCGGCGGTAGATCTCGCTCCGCCGGCCAAACCGCCGGCGCCTGCCAAAACGGAGCCGGTCCTCCAACCCCCTGCAGTCGAGATCGCCAAGCCGGCCGAGGACAAAGTCGCTCGGCCGGCCAAGCGGACCACCGCCGGAAACCGCACCTTGGTTCGCGCCCTCGGTCTCAAACTGGGGCGCGTGGTGATCGACCCCGGACATGGCGGCCACGACACCGGGTCGCTCGGCCGTGGCGGGCTTCTCGAAAAGGATCTCGTGCTCGATGTGGCCTTGCGCCTCGGCAAGCTCATCGAGGAAGAACTCGGCGCGGAGGTCGTCTATACGCGTTCGGACGACACCTTCGTAGCGCTCGAGGATCGAACGGCGCTGGCGAATGAAAAGAAGGCCGATCTGTTTCTCTCCGTCCACGCGAATTCCGGCAACCGGTCGGCGGCCGGCCCGGAAACCTACTATCTGAACTTCTCCGCGTCGCCGGGCGACCTGGACGTCGCCTCGCGGGAGAACGCCAGCTCAGAAAAAACAATCCACGAGTTGCAGAGTCTGATCGAGAAGATTGCCCTGAAGGAAAAGGTGGATGAATCACGGGAGTTCGCCGCGGACGTTCAGTCCGCGTTGCACCTGGCGCTGGGGAAAGCAAGGAGCCTGAAGGACCGCGGCGTGCGGAAGGCGCCGTTCGTGGTGCTGATCGGCGCGCAGATGCCGTCCGTGCTCGCGGAAGTCGCCTTTCTCAGCAACCCGCGCGAGGAGCGGCTGTTGAGGCGTGCCGATTACCGCCAGAAGGTCGCTCAGGGATTGTACAAAGGCGTCGCGGAATACGCGTCGTCCCTAAGCCATTTTCAGGTCGCGGAAAGCAAGAAGTCCGAGACAAACGGAAAGGTCCGCTGAATCGAGCCTCCGGTATGCGCGTGTTGGCGTTCCGGCACGTTCCTTTCGAGCACCTCGGCCTGATCGGCCCGGCGCTGGGGGCGCACGGTGTCACGTTCGAGTACGTCGATCTTTTTCGTGATCCCTCCATCCCGCTGGACCTCGATTCGGCTACCGGGCTGATTTTCATGGGCGGCCCGATGTCGGCGAACGACAATCTGCCGTTCCTTGCGGCGGAACTTCGGCTGATCGAGCGTGCCGTGGCGGCAGGCAAGCCTGTGCTGGGGGTGTGCCTCGGGGCGCAGTTGATCGCACGAGCGTTGGGCGCGCGTGTATATCGGAACGAAGCCAAAGAGATCGGCTGGTTTCCGGTCCACTTTACCAAGGAGTGTGCCGGTGACAGTCTCTTCGAAGGATTCAACGGGCCGGAGACCGTCTTTCACTGGCACGGCGAGACGTTCGATCTGCCGGAGGGCGCCCGGCTGCTGGCGTCGTCGGGCGCCTGCCGAAATCAGGCTTTTCGGTACGGGCGGAATGTTTACGGAATCCAGTTCCACCTCGAAGTGACGCCGGAAATGATCGCGGATTGGCTCACCGAGGATGAGAACGGCGCCGATGTACGGGCGCTTACGGTTCGGCCGGATCCGTTTCACAACGCCGCCCGGCTGGAAGTGCTCTCCCGGACGGTCTTCGGGAGGTGGGCGGGGCTGTGTGAAAAGTGAAATTTGCGCCGCCCTCTTGCGCCAAGTCCCTCAAAGTCATTAAGATATTGGAGTACTGAAATCTCCGTCTTTTGGGGGCAAAGGATGATTTATTCGCGTTCCGCCGAGTATGCGATTCGGGCTTTTGTGCACCTGGCACGGGTGCCGGACGGGAGATTTGCCATGGTCAAGCAAATCGCCGAGCACGAGGAGATCCCGTCTCACTTTCTGGCCAAAATCCTGCAACAACTGGCGCGCAAGGGTCTCCTTCGTTCCAGCAAAGGGCCGACCGGCGGATTCAGCCTTCGCCAGGCGCCTGGCGACATCTCCCTGCTGAACATCGTCGAAGCGTTGGACGGGCTTGCGGACTACCAGAAGTGCGCGAGCGGCCTCGCGGAGTGCAATGACGAGCAGGCGTGCGGCATGCACGACTCCTGGAAGGCTCTGCGTTCGCGTATCATGGAATATCTGGAGCATACTTCGATCGCCGACGTGGCGGCAGCGCTCGATGAGAAGCGCCGCCAGTTGGAGAAACCGAAGAAGGGCAAGCGCTCCGCGACGAAGAAAAAGTAAGCGCCCTCGCCGGTTGGGGGCCGACGGAGGAACAAGGGATGCAAAGTTCCGTGCTGGTCCCTATGGTGGTAGAGCAGACCTCGCGGGGAGAACGCGCCTACGACATTTACTCGCGCCTTCTCAAAGAGAACATCATTTTTCTCGGCACGCCGATCGAGGATACGGTCGCTAACCTCGTGATCGCACAGATGCTTTTCCTGGCGGCCGAGGACCCGGAAAAGGACATCTCGCTTTACATCAACTCGCCGGGCGGATCGATCACCGCCGGTCTCGCGATCCTGGACACAATGCGGTTTGTCGAACCGGACATCGTGACCATCTGCGTCGGGCAGGCGGCCTCGATGGCAGCCGTGCTGCTCACCTGCGGCACGAAGGGCAAGAGGTACAGCCTTCCGCACTCGCGCATCCTCATCCACCAGCCGTCGATGAGTGGGCTGGCGGGGCAGGCCGCCGACATCGACATCTACGCGAAGGAAATCCTGCGGATGCGGGAGAATCTGAATCAGATGCTCGCCGATGCCACCGGGCAGTCGATCGATAAGGTTGCTCGGGACGTGGACCGGGACTACATCATGGATCCGCAGCAGGCGGTGGACTACGGCATGATCGACCGGGTGATCTCCAGCCGCGAATTGGCGCCGGTGGCGCAGTTGTAGGCCCGCACGCCGGGATTCCGAGACGATTCGGTCACCGCGCCGGAACGGTTAGTTTCGAGAACCGCTCGTACGCGGCGTCCCAGCCCGCCTGTGACTTCGGCTCGACGATGTTGGGGGGGAAGGAACGCCGGACGACGGCGCGCGCCTCGTCAAGCCCCGACACCATCCCCGAGCCGATCGCCTGGACGAGAATATTGCCGGCGGCGGTTGCCTCCGACGGACCCGCCACGACCGTCCGGCCGGTGGCGTCCGCCACGAACTGATTGAGCACGCCGTTGCGTGATCCCCCGCCCACGATGTGAATCACGGCCAGCCTCCGGCCGAGCAGCGACTCGATGC
>JAEHDI010000648.1 GCA_016880505.1 Bryobacterales bacterium
CGGATGCGCGGCCGCGTTGGCTTCATTGTTCGTCGGCTCAGCAACCGCTCAAACCTATCCGGACAAGCCAGTGCGCATGATTGTGACTGTCGCTTCCGGCGGCCCGATCGACACGATCGCACGCCTGACGGCAGAGCAGATGCCATCCGATCTCGGGCAGCCGATCGTGGTGGAGAACCGTGCCGGCGCTGGCGGCACCGTCGGAGCCAGATCGGTCAGCACGGCAGATCCCGATGGCTATACTCTCCTCTTCTCCACTTTGCAGACATTTGCCATCGCACCGGCGTTGTACCAGAACCCAGGTTATGATCCTGCAAAGTTTGTTCCGGTCGGATTGGTTGCGGAGTTTCCGTTCGTCTTCGTTATTCCCGCGCAGATTCAAGCAAAAACTCCGAAGGAATTCGTCGCGTTTGCAAAGTCGACAAAAGAGAAGCTGAGCTTCGGCGGCTCGTTGGCAACGCCACCACATCTTTATGGTGAATTATTCAAGCGCACCAACGATCTTGATATGGTGTACGTGCCGTACAAGGGCTTGGCGCCTTCAATAAGCGACCTCATCAGCGCACGCACCCATATGGCGTTTGATGCGGTGACGACCCTCCTTCCACTCATCAACGAAGGCAAGCTGCGGCCGCTGGCGGTGATCTCTTCACGGAGATTGGCCGTCTTGCCGGACGTGCCCACTATGGCCGAAAGCGGTTATCCAAATTTTCCAGGCAATCCATGGACAGGGATCGTTGCGCCGCCGGCGACGTCGCTCCCGATCGTAGGAAAGCTTAACGCCGCGCTCAATGTCGCGCTGCTGGCCCGCGACATGCGCGAACGAATGAACAAGCTCTCGTTATCACCGTTGGGAGGTCCGCCCGCGCGCTTTGCCGAGCAGATCAATAGCGACACTCCTAAGTGGCGGGAAGTAGTTCGCCTATCAGGCGCCAAAGCGCAGTGATTCACAATTTGTCGGCTGCGACAGCATAGCGATGGAGTAGAAATCCGATGACCATCTCTCATGACCTTCAGTGCCATTGCTGCCCCGACCTTTCTAGACGCAGCTTCTTATGGGGCGCGGCCGCCAGTGCGATCTTCGCCGCTGCTGGGGCTAGCGCACATGCGCAGAGCGGAGCTGGGCTGGTCGATGTGCATCATCACATGGTTCCGCCCTTTTGGTTTGAAGAGGTGAGAGACGTCATTGCCGCTCAGGGCGGTGGGCGCATCGTACCGAACTGGTTCGGTTGGTCCCCCAAGCGCGCGGTCGAAGAGATGGACAAGAACGGCGTCGCAACCGCCGTACTCTCGATGTCAACGCCCGGCATCTGGTTCGGCAACCGCGAGCAGTCCCGACGGCTTGCGCGGCAGTGCAATGAATACGCAGCGCAGATGGTCGCGGACTTTCCGGGGCGGTTCGGCTTCTTTGCTTCCTTGCCACTACCGGATACGGAAGGAAGCCTCGCGGAGCTGCAGCACGCACTCGGGACATTGAAAGCGAGCGGAGTCGTGCTCCTTACCAGCTATGCCGACAAGTGGCTCGGGGACCCTGCCTACGAGGCTGTGTTTGAAGAGCTCAATCGGAGGCAGGCGGTCGTCTATGTCCACCCGGCTACGCCATCTTGCTGCACGCGTCTCATGCCGCATGTGCCTCCTTTCCTGACGGAATTCATACAGGAGACGAACCGAGCCATCACGAGCTTGATGTATTCCGGGAGTCTCTCGCGCTTTTCCAACATCAAGTTCATCTTCTCACATGCGGGCGGCGCTATTCCCATGTTGGCGGGCCGCATTGTCCAGCTCGGCAGCGGAGTGCCACAGCTGGCGGCCAAGGTCCCCAATGGGGTCGAGTACGAGTTGAAGCGGCTCTACTACGAAATCGCTAATTCGGCCAATGCGCCCGCGATGGCAGCGCTCACAGCCCTGATCCCAATTTCGCAGGTCATGTTCGGTAGCGACTTCCCGCTCGTGCCGCTACCTGCCACCGTTGGAGGC
>JAEHDI010000649.1 GCA_016880505.1 Bryobacterales bacterium
AGGACCATGCTCGACATCAGGATCGCCCAGCCGAGCGACGGTCCGAGCGCGCCGAGGGAACGTGCGCCGCCGCCGTACAGCGACATGCCCGCCATCCACATGGCGCCCATGAGGACGGCGAGCGCCGACATACGAAGGGAGCCGGGCAGGCGGTAGAGGGCGGCGGTCCCGTTCTTGTGCAATAACCACGCCGAGTAACCGGAGTTGCAGAGGAACATCGGGAACACGAGCACCACCCAGAGCGCGTTGACGGCGAGGTGCTCAGTTGCGCCGAGGCTCGGCGCCCGGCGCGAGATATCCGCGCCGAAGGCGAACCCGAGATTGCCGCAGGCGCAGAGCAATCCCGAACCGATGCAGATCGCAAGCCCGCGCGTGTACGATCCTCGGTGCGGATTGGCCGCCGAGTGTTCCTTCCATCGTCCGGCAAAGGAGCAGATGACGACTCCGCAGAGCATCAATCCGAGAGCGAGCGCGGTGAGGCCGCCCTGGCGTGCGGTGAAGCTGTCGGGCGGGTCCACGATCAGAGGGATCACTGTGCCGGCGGTCGCCGTGATTCCCAGGATTACAGCGAAGCCGAGCGCCATGCCGAGCGCGTCGACGCCGAGACCGAACAGTACCGCGCCGAGGCCCCACCCGAAACCGAAGATCAGGGTGGAGAGGACGGGACCGGGCGCAAGGCCGGAATAGACCTCGGGCAGGCGGGGAACGGTGAGCGCTGCGATGATCCACGGACAGGCGACATATGCGGTCGTGGCGAAGATCAGCCAGTAGTTCTCCCACGCCCAGCCCTTGATGTGCTTGCTGGGGTACATGAAGCTTCCCTGAAACACGCCTCCTAACAAGACAAGGGCCAAGCCGGCCACTAACGATTCCGGCATCGCATCAATACCTTTCGTTCGTCTTCAGGTTTGTAGACTATCAGATCCGTCAGGAACGGGAGAGAGCCGGAGCGATCAGAGCGTGATGCTGGATCCTTCCCGCGCGGCTTCGGTAGCGGCGAACTGTTCGCGGGCAAGAGCGACCATCTCGTCGATCTGGCGGTCGTCGCGAGAAGGGTCGTGGTGGAACAGAACCAGGCGCTTCACGCGGGCCGCGCGCGCAATGCGTACGGCATCAAGCCAGGTGCTGTGGCCCCAGCCACGGCGGGAGGGGTACTCCTCGGGAGTGAAGTGCGCATCGTAGATGAGGAGGTCCGCGTCCCGGGCGATGCCGATGAGAATGCGTTCCATCTCGTCGTCGCCATGCTCGAGATCGCTGGCATGGACCACTGCGATCCCTTCGTATTCGAACCGAAAACCACAGCCGCCCTGGGGGTGGTTCAGCGGAAATGAGCGCGCGGATACTCCACCGATCCGGATCGGGTCAGCGCCAATCCGGACAAAGTTCCACGTCGCCGGGACGGAGGTCAGCCCGACCGGAAAGTAGGGGGCCGTCATCTGCCCTTCGAGGAAGCGGCGCAACTCCTCCGGCTCGCGATCCGAGTAAATGGTTACGCGGCTGCCAGGATCATAGAGACAGATGAAGAACGGAAGGCCCTGAATGTGGTCCCAGTGAAAATGAGTGAGGAAGAGGTGGGTGTCGGGGCGCGCTGCGGATTCGCCAGTGAGACTCAGTCCAAGAGCGCGAAGGCCGGTTCCGGCATCGATAATAAGCTGCACGCCGTCCTGGGCGCGGACTTCAATGCAGGACGTGTTGCCGCCGTATCCGAGATTCGCCGGCACGGGAGTGGGAACCGATCCACGGACTCCCCAGAAAGTCACCTGAACGCGGAAATTAGAGTGCATATAGAGCCGTCGGCGCCTACCCATTCTTACAGCACGGCAGCGGCTGTGGCAATGGGACGTGCGCCTGCGCGCGAAGGACCGCGGGCTGTGCTATGATCGCGCGGCGTGATCCAACGGGAAAGGAGAAAACGAATGGTCCCGATCAGCCAGGACACCTTGAGCGCGGAAGAGACGGGCAAGCTGCCGGTTTTCCTCATCGAGGCGGGCTCAATCCCGGAGGCCTACTACGAGGCCCTCAAGGCGGTCCACTTCGGCGGGCACACTTTGCGCACCCAGTACGACCGTAGGAACTCCGACGGGACGTTCCTCGACCCTCCCGGAAAAGATGCGAGGGTCACGATCCGGATCCGCGATCCGTTCGCCCAGCCGCGCTTCCCCGCCCTCAGCTACTGCGAGCGCGGGAAGTATATCGCGGAATTCCTCGGCGCGAAGGACCATCTCGTCGTGCCGTACCGGGAACTATTGCGCAGGGTCCGCGAAGGGGAGGAGTTCGAGGCCACCGAGTGGCCGTACTGCTATCACCAGCGACTCGCCGCGTACCCGCGATCCGACGGGACGACGATGGATCAGCTCGAGCTGATCCTCGACAAGCTGGCGAAGGATCCGATCACGCGGCGGGCGGTTGCGACCACGCGAGTTCCCGAGATCGATCTGTTCATGGCCTCGGACATGCCGTGTCTCGGCGAGGTGCAACTGCGGGCGATCGAGGACGAACAGGGGCGGCTGGTGCTGAACATGCACACAATGTGGCGCAGCCGGGACCTTTACAAGGCGTGGGGCGACAATCTGATCGGGATCACGAACCTACAGGCGAGGCTTGCCGCACGCCTGGCCGAGAAAATGGGGCGCGAGGTACTTGTCGGACCGTACAGCGAGACGAACGGATCGCTTCATCTCTACGGGCAGGACTACAAGTCGAAAGGTATGGACCGGTTCTTCACACGCTTCCCGACGTGCGAGTCGTTCGTGCAGAGGGCGCGCACGAGCGAGGACCTGTGCGAACGGGAGATTATCCCGCAGCTCGAGGACCTGCTCGGCGAGCCGACCTGGAAGTTCCCGCCGGTAGCGATCGAGTTGATCCAGGAACTGATCGAGGACTTCCGTACGGGTCGGTTTGTTCCGTAACTGAAGCCCCGTCTAT
>JAEHDI010000007.1 GCA_016880505.1 Bryobacterales bacterium
CTCGATATCTCCAGCAGCAACTTCCCGCGCTTCGACCTGAACCCGAACACCGGCGAGCCGCTCAACAACAACCGCCGCTGGGCGATCGCGGAAAACAGCGTCTACCACGACCCGCAGCACGCCTCGCACATCGTGCTGCCGATCATACCGTAAGGAAGTAGCCCGCATCACATCCGCGGCGCCTGCAACCTTTCCTCCAGGCTTGCCCTGGCGTACATCGGCGCCGTGCTGAGATCTCCGCTTCGGCGGCGGCCGTCCTGTTGTATTCTAAGCTTCGGTAGGCTCGCTCGAAGCATCAGAGTCTGGGGGTCTCGTGGCGCGCATCGCGATTCGCATCTTGGGTATCGGTGTCGTGATCACGGCGGCGGGTCTGCTCGCCGCCCGGCAGACGGTCCGTTCGTCCGACCCTTCCCGATCGCCGGGACACACTGCCACCGCGCTCGCATCGATCACGATCGACTACCCGGAGGAAGGATCGATCTTCCCTCCGGAGATCACACCCCCCACGTTTCTTTGGCGCGATGCCACGGAAAGCGCCAGGCTGTGGCGCGTCGATGTCACGTTCCAGGACGGCTCCGCCGCCATCCGCGCAATGTCGACTGGCGAGCGCTTGCAGATCGGCGAAATCGATCCCCGCTGCATCGCGAACACGAACGAGCTGCCAAAGCTGACGCCGCAGCAGGCCGCGGCGCGAACGTGGACACCAGACGCCGAAACCTGGGCGGCGATCAAGAAGCGGTCCGTGGTGCAACCGGCAACAGTCATTATCACCGGGTTGCGCGATACGAATCCGGATCAGCCGGTTTCCAGGGGGCAAGTCAGCATCCGAACCTCAAAAGATCCCGTCGGTGCACCGATCTTTTACCGTGACGTGCCGTTGATGCCCTCGGAACTGGAAAAGGGGGTGATTAAGCCCCTACCACCGAGCGCGATACCGCTGGTTGCCTGGAGACTGCGGAACATCGCGGATTTCCGCAGCCGCCTGCTTCTGGATGGCCTGCCGACGTGCGCCAACTGCCATTCGTTCTCCCTCGACGGCAAGACATTGGGGTTGGATCTCGACGGCCCCCGGAACGACAAGGGCATGTACGCCATTGCCTCGATCTCCCCCAAGATGTCCATCCACAACGAGGACGTGATCTCATGGGATTCGTTTCGCGACCGCCCGGCGTCCCCGATGCGCGTGGGCTTCATGTCGCAGGTTTCGCCAGACGGGCGGTTCGTCGTAACTTCCCTCAATGGCGAGAAAACCGATCTGGCCGGTAGTTACTATGTTGCCAATTTCAAGGACTACCGCTTTCTTCAGGTCTTCTATCCGACACGCGGAATACTTGCGTGGTACAGCCGGGACTCGCGCCGTATTCAATCCCTGCCGGGCGCTGACTCCCCTCGCTACGTGCAGACCGATGCCGTCTGGAGCCCCGACGGCAAGTACATAGTCTTCGCCAGGGCCAATGCGAGGGAGCCTTATCCCTCCGGACGAAAAATGGCCGAATTCGCCGGCGATCCGAACGAGACTCCGATTCAGTACGACCTCTACCGGATTCCGTTCAACGAGGGCAATGGCGGTGAGGCAACTCCGATTACCGGCGCCTCGCGGAACAGCATGAGCAACTGCTTCCCGAAGGTCTCTCCCAACGGCCGGTGGCTCGTCTTCGTGCAGTGCCGAAACGGTCAGTTGATGCGGCCTGACAGCAAGCTCTACATCGTTCCGGTGGAAGGCGGCGAGGCACGGCGGATGCGCTGCAATACCCCGCTCATGAACTCCTGGCACAGCTTCTCGCCCAACGGCCGCTGGCTCGTCTTTTCCTCCAAAGCCCGCTCGCCGTACACGCAGATGTACCTGACTCACCTGGACGAGGACGGCCGCGACAGTCCGCCCATCCTGGTGGACAATGCAACGGCGGCGAACCGGGCGGTCAACATCCCCGAGTTCGTGAACATACACCCTGAAGGTTTGCTGAAGATCGACGTGCCGGCGGTCGAATTCTACCGCCTGTACGAGCGTGCCTGGGAGCTAACGGAAAAAGGCCAGGACGACGCGGCCATCGCTGCCTGGAAGCAGGCGCTCGTAATGAGTCCTGGGGACGGCCGGGCGCACAGCAATCTGGGCGCCGTGCTGCTGCGGCGGGGAAAGCTCGACGAGGCGATTTCTCATTTCGAGCGGGCCCTGGAGGTGAACCCCGGGTCGCCGGCCGGTTACAACAATCTGGGGGTCCTCCTGCTGCGTAAAGAGCGCTTCAACGAAGCGACCTCACAGTTTCAAAAGGCGCTGAAAATCAACCCGGAGTTCGCCGAAGCCCGCTTTAACCTGGCCAGCGCTTTCTACATGCAGGGGAAAACCTTCGAGGCTGTCGCTCAATGGCGCGAGGGACTCCGCCTGGAACCCACGCGCGTGTCCGTACTGACCCAGACGGCGTGGGCTCTGGCGACGTCTCCCAAGGCTTCGGTCCGAAACGGAGCCGAAGCTGTCGCATTCGCGGAACAGGCCGTCCGTCTCTCCGGCGAACGGGATCCAGAGATCCTCGACACGCTCGCCGCCGCTTACGCCGAGGCGGGCCGATATTCCGATGCCACGCAAACCGCGCGGCGCGCCCTTGCGCTCGCTGAGAAGTTGCACAACGGGTCTCTGGTGGACGCGATCAAGGGCAGGATCGTGGTGTACGAGGCCCGAAAACGCTTCCGGGAAACGAAACCCCTCCCGCCCTCTCCTCAGCGATAGCGGTTCTCTGGTTGGACTCCCTCGATCCTCGACGCGGCCGTCCGCCGGGTCGTGGCGAGCGAGATCATGCGAGTCCTCGCTCCGGGCGGAGCGCTCCTCTGGTACGACTTCGCCGTGAAC
>JAEHDI010000650.1 GCA_016880505.1 Bryobacterales bacterium
GATTAAGACTAAGACCCAGTGAACAACGCTTCATCCTGCTGTTGGGCGATTTGATCGCTTCGGCGGGGGCGATGTTCATTGCGTTATATGTCTGGTATCAATTTTCCCTGGCGCGTGAGATCGAGCGTTTGATCGAAAGAGGCTTTAGGGAAGAACGCGCTGTGAGCCTTGCGGCTTCCATTATCGATCTCAAGATTCCGTTCTGGTTTTATCTTCTCCCGCTCGTCTGGCTTTTGCTGATGGTGGACTCCTACGAGCCTCATGCGGCCGCTAACTGGAGGAAAACCCTGCGCGCCCCACCAGATATCCCACGGCGTTCTCGTACACGAGAACGGCCGTTGGACTTGCGTGAATGCCGAGCTTGTGCTCGATCGAGGCGCACTGGACGCCGTTCCTCTCACCCATCGAACCATCCGCTTTCACCAGAAACTTGGGAACGAGGAACATCGAAATGCCGCGAACGCCTTCAGGTGCGCCCTCGACGCGCGCGAGCACGAGGTGCACGATGTTGTCAGTGAGGTCGTGTTCGCCGTAGGTGATGAAGATCTTCTGGCCCGAGACGCGGTAGTGGTCGCCTTCGCGCACCGCCTTGGTGCGCAACAGCCCGAGATCCGATCCGGCCTGCGGCTCGGTGAGGTTCATGGTGCCGGTCCAGGCGCCCGCGATCATCTTCGGCAAGTACTGCTTCTTCTGCTGCTCGGTGCCGCGCAGGATCAGCGCTTCGACTGCTCCGGCGGTGAGCATGGTCACGAGCGAAAACGACAGGTTCGCCGATTTCCACATCTCCACGATCGGCGTCGAGACGATCTTCGGCAGACCCTGCCCGCCGTACTCTGCGGGCGCCTGCAGCCCATTCCAGCCGCCTTCGATGAACTGCCGGTACGCGTCCTTGAATCCTTTGGGAGTGGTGACGGCGCCGTTGCTCCAGCGAGAGCCCTCCGCGTCTGCGGACTTGTTCAAAGGGGACAGCACGCCGGTCGCGAATTTCGCGGCCTCCTCGAGCACCTGATCGACCAGCTCCGCGCTTATTTCCTCGCAGCCGGGCAGCTTGGCGATCTCGGCCAGGCCAGCGAGCTCGTTGAGGACGAAATGCATGTCGCGAATCGGGGCCTTGTAGTCGCTCATCCCAGCTCCTTCACGATTTCCGGAACAATCTGAAACAGGTCTCCGACGATTCCGTAGTCGGCAACCTGGAAGATCGGCGCCTCCTCATCCTTGTTGATGGCGACGATGACGCGGCTGTCCTTCATCCCCGCGAGGTGCTGGATCGCCCCGGAAATCCCGACCGCGATATAGAGGTCCGGGGCGACGATCTTGCCGGTCTGGCCGACCTGCCAGTCGTTCGGCACGAAACCCGCATCGACTGCCGCCCGCGAAGCGCCCATCGCCGCGTGCAGCTTGTCGGCGAGCGGTTCGAGCAGTTTGAAGTTGTCCCCCGAGCCCATGCCTCGGCCGCCGGACACGATGGCGCGCGCCGAAGTGAGCTCCGGGCGTTCGCTCTTCGTCAGCGCGCGGCCGACGAGCGAGGACAA
>JAEHDI010000651.1 GCA_016880505.1 Bryobacterales bacterium
CCGGCATCAGGACCTGTGACCGTTCGGCCTCGGCCTGGAACCGCACAGAGAGGGTCATCCGTTTTGCGGCCTGCGGTCCTTTCCACGCGAAGCGCCGGATTCCTTGTACGAGATCGCCCTTGGGCCGGTAAGCGTCGCGTAGCAGCCATATTCCGCCGCAAGCTTCGAGTTTCGCTTCAAGAATCAGCCACTCGCCGACATGGGACACTTGTTCCGGTTCCGCGTGCCGCCAGTCCGCCGGCCAGCCGTCCCGCCAGTCGCAGGCGATCGACCAAAGGCCCTCCGGAGGAGAAGCCAGCAGCGTCTGCCCATCCGCTGAGACTGCCACCCGTTTCCCGCTGACCTCGACTCTTGGTTCCTCGGCGAGGCAGCCGAGTGCCGCCAGGCTCAATATGAGGCCTCGAAGTTGCCGTTTCATACTCCCCGTAACCCTATCATCTGGGAAGGATTTTTTCATCTTCCGCGTTTGGCCGGCCGGCGTCCGGTGCGGTACAATCGGCCTGTAATCTAGAGGTTCCCCCAAAGGCTTCATGTCTCGTAGCAGGTCCCGGGAATTCCGGGAACAACTCGCCCAACGTGTCCTGATCGCCGACGGCGCCATGGGGACCATGCTGTACTCCAAAGGCGTCTTCATCAACCGCTGCTACGACGAGCTGAACCTCTCCGCCCCCGCCCTCGTCCGGGAGACCCACGAGAGTTACGTTAAGGTGGGCGCGGAAATCATCGAGACCAACACATTCGGCGCGAACCGGCCGCGGCTCACCTCGCACGGGTTCGGCGACAAGCTGCAGGCGATCAACCAGGCCGGAGTGCGCCTCGCCCGGGAGGCGGCAAGCGATTCCGCTTTCGTCGCCGGCGCCGTCGGACCGCTCGGTGTCCGCATCGAGCCGCTCGGGCCCACGTCGTTCGCCGAGGCGCGCGCGATGTTCCGCGAGCACATTGAAGCGCTGGTCGAGGCGGGCGTCGATCTGCTGATTCTCGAGACGTTTTCCGACTTGAACGAGCTCCGCGAGGCGATTTTCGCAGCCCGCGACGTCGCCGGCGAGGAGATGGTCGTCGTCGCACAGGTCACCATCGACGACTACGGCAACCTGCCCGCCGGCGCCACCACCGAGCTGTTCACGCGCAGGCTCGACGAATGGCCGGCCGACGTGATCGGCTGCAACTGCTCGGCCGGTCCGAAGGTCACCTTCGAGACGATCGAGAAGATGCAGCACTTCTCCTCGAAGCCGCTGAGCGCCATGCCGAACGCCGGGCATCCGGCGACCGTCGAGGGGCGGAAGATCTACCTGTGCTCTCCGGAGTACATGGCGCAGTACGCGCGGCGCTTTCTCGCGGCGGGCGTGCGAATCCTCGGCGGTTGCTGCGGCACCACGCCGGAGCACATCAAGGAAGTTCACTCCGAGGTCCGTTCCCTTGCGCCGGTGCACCGCAGGCTGTCGGTGACCGTCGAGGAGCCGGCGGCGGCCGCGCAGGCGATACCCAAGGTGCCCGTGGCACAGAAGTCGAGTCTCGGCGCGAAGCTGACCGAAGGAAAGTTCGTCGCCTTCGTCGAGATTCTGCCGCCGCGCGGAGTGGACGCGAGCAAGGAGATCGCCGGCGCCCGCCTGTGCAGCGAACACGGTATCGACGGCATCAATGTGCCCGACGGTCCGCGCGCCAGCGCGCGCATGAGCGCGCAGATCACCTGCCAGATCATCCAGCAGCAGGCCGGAATTGAAGCGGTCCTTCACTTCTGCTGCCGCGACCGGAACATCCTGGGCATCCAGTCCGAGCTGCTTGGCGCGCACGCCGCCGGCGTCCGCAACCTGATCTGCATTACCGGCGACCCGCCCCGCATGGGCTCCTATCCTTCGGCTACGGCCGTCTTCGACGTCGACGCCATCGGCCTTGTCAACATTGTGAACAACCTGAACCACGGGCTCGACATCGGAGGCAACCCGATGGGCTCCCAGACCGCGCTGCTCATCGGCGTCGGCGCCAATCCGGGCGCGCTCAATCTCGACGAGGAGATCCGGCGGTTTGAGTGGAAGGTGCAGGGCGGCGCGGAATACGTGGTCACGCAGCCGGTTTTCGACTTGAATCTGCTGGAAGGCTTCCTCAAGCGGATCGAACACGCGCGGCTGCCGGTGATCGCTGGCATCTGGCCGCTGGTCAGCTATCGGAACGCGGAGTTCATGGTGAACGAGTTGCGCGTGCCGGTTCCGGAGGAATACATGGAGCGTATGCGCGCCGCCGGCACCGCGGAAAAGGCTCGTGAGCAGGGCGTGGCGATCGCCCGCGAAATGGTGCAGCGTGTTCGTCCGATGGTCCAGGGCGTGCAGTTGAGCGCGCCGTTCGGCCGCTATCAGTTGGCGGTCGAAGTTGCCGAAGCCATCGGTCCTAGGTAAAGTACGGGGTTGATCGTGCCCACCGACCTGATCGAGATCGACTGCGAAAACCCAGACTCCAAGGCGATCGAGCGGGCCTCCTCCGCGATCCGGCGCGGCCGCGTTGTCGCCATCCCGACTGACGCGCTCTATACCGTCGTCGCCGACCCGTTCAATCTGCACGCCGTCGGGCTCGTCTTTCGGGCCAAAGGACGGGAGATCCACCGTTCCTTGCCGCTGCTGGTAGGCGACGCCGCGATGGCCGAGGACCTGGCCAAGGAAGTGACGCGGCGGTTCTATGCGCTGGCACGCCATTTCTGGCCCGGCCCGTTGACCCTCATCGTGGCCGCGTCGGCGAAGGTGCCGCTGAAGGTCACCGGCAATACCGGCCGGCTCGCCGTCCGCCACAGCCGGTCGAAGGTTGCGCAGGCGCTGATCGAGAAGCTCCAGCAGCCGCTCATCGCGACCAGCGCCAATATCTCCGGCCAGCCAACCTGCCGTAGCGGCATTGAAGCGTTCGGCATGATGGACGGCCGCCTCGACCTCGTGCTGGACGGCGGGTTGTGTACCGGCGAAGGCAGCACCACGATCGATATCACCGAACCGTACTGGCGCTTGATCAAGGAAGGCGCGGTCCCGGAGAAGGAGATCGCGGAGTTTCTCAAGGGGAATTGATCCGGCGATGAAGAAGCTCTTCGTGCTGGCACTTGCTGTGGCGGGTCTGACCTTCGCCGCGGAACCGAAAACAGAACTGCTCTGGCCGGACGGAGCACCGGGCGCCGCCGGCAGTGAAGAGGCCGACAAGCCCACGCTCACGATCCACCTGCCACCGGCGGACAACGCGCAGGGAACGGCCGTGGTCGTGTGCCCAGGCGGCGGCTACGCCATGCTGGCCGTGGATCATGAAGGCAAACAGATCGCGGAGTGGTTGAACGCGCGGGGCGTCGCCGCGTTCATCGTGAGATACCGCCTGGGGCCGCGTTACCGCCATCCCGCTCAGCTACAGGACGCGCAACGGGCGATCCGCACCGTCAGGCTGCGGGCCGCGGAATTCGGCATCGCGGCGGAACGGATCGGCATCTGGGGTTTCTCGGCCGGAGGTCACCTTGCTTCCACCGCGGGCACGCACTTCGATGCGGGCAATGCGCAGGCGGCGGATCCGGTGGAACGCGTGAGTTCGCGCCCGGACTTCCTGATCCTCTCTTACCCGGTCATCTCGTTTACGACCGAATACATGCACAAAGGCTCGCGGGAGCATCTGCTCGGTCCGAACCCAGACCCGAAGCTCGTCGAGAGCCTGTCGAACGAGACGCAGATGACGCCGCAAACGCCGCCCACGTTTCTGTTCCACACCGACGGCGACAGGGGCGTGAAGCCGGAGAACTCCGTGCTGTTTTACCTCGCGCTCCGCAAGGCGGGCGTCCCCGCCGAGATGCACATCTACGAGCGCGGCCCGCACGGCGTCG
>JAEHDI010000652.1 GCA_016880505.1 Bryobacterales bacterium
GTGTGATAAAGCGGCAGCTCCATAATAAAAGGCAGGCGGTGGCCGCGGAACAAAGTAGGATTGAGCGCGATGCCGACGACAGCGAGCACTACGATATTAGCCGCCACCAGGCCGACGGCAACCGGCAGCGCCCATTTGCCGAAGAACGGCGGCACGAGAAAGGCAAGCACCGCGAGCCGCGCGCTGCAGGGGTCCCGCTCCAGGCTGTTCATTTCCCGATCGAAAGTCGCCTTCAGATCATTCGAAGCGCGGCGAAATTCGGTGATGGCCTTCCCGATCGTCTTGCCCAACTCCGGTAACTTCTTCGGACCGAAGACGAGCAAGGCGAGGAGAAAGATAAACACCGTTTCCTGCCAGCCCAGCGGACCCATCCGTATTCCTCCCTTGGAGATTCGCTCGCTCTCATGATAGCACCGAAGCTGGAAGGCACGCATTTTGCCGGCGGGCCGCCGGAGACAGCCGCGGGCCATCACTTGAGCGGCCCTGTCCGGCTGTGCTGTACTGTCGGACATGGTGCGCAAGATCCTTGTCTTCATATCGTTAGCTTCATCCCTCGGGGCGCAGGTCAAACTCACCCAGGGGACTGACCGGATCGCGGTCGAAATCGACGGTAAGCCCTTTACGGATTTGTTCATCGGTTCGGCCGACGCGAAGCCGTTTCTGCACCCCCTGCGGGCGGCCAGCGGGACGGTCGTAACCCGCCGTTTCCCGATGGAGCTCGTTGAGGGAGAGGCTCGCGACCATCCGCATCACCGCGGTCTCTGGTTTACGCATGGCGATGTGAACGGCATCGACTTCTGGGTCAATGAACCGGGCGACACGCGGGCCAATGTCGGCCGAGTCGTGATTCGCAGAGTGCTTGATCTCAAGGACGGCAAGAAAACGGGCTCCCTGACGGCGTCGTTTGACTGGCAGGATCCCAAGGGGCGATCGCTGCTGAACGAACTGCGCACGATCGTCTTCTACTCCCACCCGCGGCTCCGGATGATGGATTTCGACATCCTGCTGACGGCCATCGAGCAGGTGAAATTCGGGGACACGAAAGAGGGAACATTCGCTTTGCGTCTCGCTCCAGGTCTTGAGGAGCCGCGGAAGGACGCACCCGCCGTTCCGCCCAGAACCGGCAAGATGGTCAGCGCCGATGGCAAGGAAGGCGAGCAGAAAGTTTGGGGTACACGGTCCCCGTGGGTCGACTACTTCGGCGAGATTGACGGCGAAAAGCTCGGAGTGGCGATTCTTGATCACCCGACTAACCCCCGGTACCCGACCTACTGGCATTCACGCAGCTACGGCCTGTTCGCGGCCAACCCCTTCGGGCTGCACGATTTTCTTCGCGACAAGTCCCAAGATGGCAGCCTGACGCTCGAACCCCGGCAGTCGATCCGCTTCCGCTACAGGGTAGTGATCCACCCCGGAGATTCGGCGAGCGGAGCAGTCGCCGAGATGTTCAAGACATATGCGGCCATGAAGATACCGGCGCCGAAAAAGTAGGCCGAGAGTCGGAACAACACGATGAGAATCACCGCCATCGACACGTATATAGCGGGCAATCCCTGGAAGAACTGGTTGTTCGCCAAAGTCTCGACCGACGAAGGGATCCACGGCGTCGGCGAGGGAACGCTCAACTATTTCGGCAAGACCGTGGAGGCGGCCATCCACGAACTGAAACCGCTGATCCTCGGCATGGATCCGTTTCAGGTGGAGGTGATCTCCCAGCGGTTAATCCGTGACGTGTATTCGGAGGGGGCGCAGATCCACATGTGCGCCGCCGCGGCCATCGAGATCGCTTGCTGGGACATCATCGGCAAGGCCTGCAAACAGCCCGTCTACAATCTGTGGGGCGGCCGCTGCCACGATAAGCTGCGCGCCTACGCGAACGGATGGTACCGCGGTCCGCGGACGCCGGAGAGCTTCGCCGAAAAGGCAAAGACCGTGGCCGGCCGCGGCTACACGGCGCTGAAGTTCGACCCGTTCGGCGGCGCCTGGCGGACACTGTCCCGCTATGATTTCGACCTGACAGTGGACATCATCCGGGCGGTGCGTGATGCCGTCGGCCCGTCCGTCGACCTGCTCATCGAGGGCCACTGCCGATTCAACGTGGCGACCGCGGTGGAGTTTGCCGAGGCGATCCATCAGTTCCGGCCGGCATGGTTCGAGGAGCCGGTTCCGCACACGAACATTCCGGCGATGGTGGAAGTCGCCCGCCGCAGTCCGGTTCCGATCGCGACCGGTGAGAGCCTCTCGACGAAGCAGCAGTTCGCCGAACTGCTCAAGTACGAGGTGGTGAACATCCTGCAACCGGAACCGCTGAACCTGGGAGGACTGTACGCCGCGCGCAAGATCGCGGACATGGTGGATGCCCATTTCGGCGTGATCGCCCCGCACAGCGCCCAGGGCCCCGTCTGCTCGGCAGCTTGCGTCCAGCTTAACGCTTCGATCCCGAACTTCTTCATCCACGAGATTTTCGACGAGTTCAACGAACCGTGGGAGAAGGAGATCGTCACGAACCCGGTCGAGGTGATCGACGGGTACATCGAGATCCCGGAGCGCCCGGGTCTCGGAATCGACCTGAACATCGAAGAGATCCTGAAACACCCGTACCGTCAGGAGAACTACCTGCCGCTGTTCAAACCGGGATGGGAGCGTCGCGAGGGCGCATCGGAGTAGTAAGCCGGGCTAATCGCGCTCGGCCGGAATGCCGGAAGCGTGCAGTGCGGCCTCCACGTCATGAACACTGAGCCGCGAGGCGTCGTACTCCACCCGCAGGCGATCGGGATTCGGGAGCACCTGGACGCGATACATCCCGTAGATGCTGTGCGCGTCCGCGATCCGTTCCATCAGCGATTCGTCAAGAGGCCGCGTGAGCTTGAAGAGGAGTTCCACTTTGGTCATGCCCGCTCCTGGTGTTGATCTTCCCCGCTATTGTGATCCATCTTCCACCGGATCTGCCGCAGCATCCCCAACCACACCTCGGCATCTCGGGCAGATAACTCGAGCCTTCGGACAAGACGCCGCACTTTGTTCTCGGTAGACGTCCGCGTGCGTGGGTTCACGTATCCGCTGCATCCGAGCATGCCGATCAACAACTCCGTGACCCTCTCCAGTTCCACCGACGCCGCCGCACGCAACCGCGCCGGCTCGCGCACGGCAACGCGCGAGTCCCGTATCAGCTCGTAGAGGCACACGGCCACCGACTGGCCGAGATTCATGGAGCGGTGTCCTTCCCGCGTCGGAACGCGCATAAGCCAGTGGCAGTGGCTCATGTCGTCGTTCGATAACCCGTACTTCTCCGAGCCGAACAAAACCGCCACTGGGGACGTGCAGGAGTGTTTCCGAATGAGACGGGCGCCGTATTCAAGCCTGCGTACGGGGTGGTGGAGTTCGCGCGGGCCGGCGGCGGTGGTGCCGATGACAAGGGAACAGTCGGCTACAGCTTCCGAGACGGAACCAAACTCACCGGCTGCCTCCAGCACGTGCCCGGCGCCGACGGCGGACTTCGCCTCCCGGAACGCCACGTCATATGGATTCACAAGCCGCAAATGCGAGAAACCGAGGTTGCTCATCGCACGAGCGGCCGCCCCGATGTTGAGGGGATTGCGAGGAGATACCAGGACGACGCGCAGAATCTCCGGGTTCACTCCCTCAGCGTAACTCGTCAATGATCTGGTCGAGCGCTTCCTTCGGTGGCCGCGTCCTGCTTTCGGGCAGCGTCGCCAGCGGCTCGTCGACCATGTTCAAAAGATCGATCAGCGTTTTCCCCGAGGGATTCAGGTAGAGAATGCCGGTCAATACGTGGCCGCTCTTCTCGGCTTCGTGGAGGGTGCGGACGGCGTTGAGCTTGTCGCTCGGGTCGTAGTCTTTTCCGAGCTTCTTGAGCATGAGCTTCGAAC
>JAEHDI010000653.1 GCA_016880505.1 Bryobacterales bacterium
GCACCAGGCCCGCTTCATAGCTCGATGTCTTCTCCGGCCGGAGGTCGGGATTGCCCGCGAAGAAGAACTCGCGCGCGAAGTTCTGGATCAGGCTCGGCTCGGTGATGCCACGGCCGGCGCTCACGCGGAACAGTGTGGAGGAGAGAGGCCCGTGCTCGCCTGCAAGAAGGAAGCTGGCTGCTCCACGCGGCGTGACCTTCCGGCCGAACGCACTCGAGTGCTCCATCCGCAAACCACCGGAAAGGAACACCCTTCCCGCCAGAGTCTGCTGTTTGTGCAGGAACAGCCCATGGTTGTTCCTCTCGACCGCCCGGGCCGAAACGTCGCCCTCCTGCCGTTCGTAGTCGTAGCCGAACACCATCGGCCCGCCGGGTTGTTCCCAAGTTCCCTGGTAGCCGGCCCGCTTGCGGGAGGTGGCGCTCAGGAACGGCTCAAACGGGAACAGCGTTACCTCCTGGCTTACCAGCCGGGTTCCAGCGGGCGGGACGTCCGGCAGGTGGTTCGGGTCAAGCAACCGCACGAGGTACGTCCGCGGCTCGGGAACGCGCACGTCACGCACCAATGCTGCCAGCGCGTAAGGGCCATCGAGTCTCTCGTCGACGTAAAGGTCGCGTACGCGGTGATATCCGAATGTGAAACGCTGGAGGTAACTGCTGCCACGGGCGTCGTCCAGACGGAGCGAGAGTGTCGAGTCGCGGTTTGTCTCGTGAGCGTCCTGATCCACCAGCCAGTAACCGACCTGCCCCGGTACGCCGAGCACCGAGTCGGACGTGCGGAAGACGGTGCGGAGCTGCGTGTTTGATGAGAATCGGAACCCGACATTTGCGCTGCCTGTCGTGTCCCGGTAGTAGTCGTTCGAGAATTCGCCGGCGGTGTGGAACTGTTCGGCGTTCAGGGCGTAGTCGAGGCGGGCCCCGCTGCCGCCCAGCAGACTCGCCACCCATCGGTCGGTCTGGAAACTGCCCCGTTCGTACGAGAGCGAGCCGCGCGGCATCTTGTTTTCTGGGTCTCCACGCCGGGTGAACAATTGCACAACTCCGGCCGAGGCCTCCGCGCCGAATAGGGCGCTCTCCGGACCCCGAACCACCTCAATCCGGTCGATATCGCTCGAACTCAGGTGGGCCAGGTTGTACTCCCCGCCGGGGTCGTTGACAGGCACGCCGTCGATCAGAATCATCGTGCCCGTGCGCTGTCCGCCGCGGGTGAAGACCGAAGTCAGAGCTCCCTGCCGTCCGGTCGTCGTCACCTGCAACCCGGGCGTTTCGCGGAGCAGATCCGGGACCGTCGGAAACGCTCGCCGCTCCAGATCAGACCGGGTGAGGACAGTGGCGGCGACCCCCGCCTCCTCCGTTGTCGTTTCGTACCGGGTGGCGGAGACGATGATCCGCTCTACCACTCCCGCGACGGTCATGTCGACGCGAAAGTCCCCGGGAGCGGCGATCTCCACCTCCCGCACCTCAAACCCCGATGCGGTGATGACAGCCCGGCAGCGTTCGGCGCCGGGGAAGGTGAACCGGCCGTCCAGGCCGGTCACCGCCGTCTGTGAGCCGCATTCGACCCGCGCTCCGCGGATCGGCCGGGCGGACGGATCGTATACCGTCCCCGTAATTGCGGGCTGTGTAGGGTCTGCCGCCACTGTGGCGGCCATAGACGTGACTAAGATGAGACTTCGGAAATATCCTGCCATGAGACGTTCTCCCTCGGAACGCATCACTCATCTGGTGAGGAACCGGTCTTCTGGCTTGCGACCTGGCCGTTACCCATCCCGGTTGCCTGGCCTTCCCGCTTTCGCAGTGACCAGGCGGCCGTGCAGCACGTCGCTTACAGTTGCGGGGCAGCGGTGGACTTACACCACCTTCTCGTTCATTCCTCGCCCGCGGGTGACACTTGTGAAAGATCGAAATTGCCGGTCGTCCCGGCACAGCCGGCGCACGTCCAGGCAACTTTGCTGAGTATAGCAGCTTGCCAGGCTACTGGATGTACTGGATTTCGGGCGGCTCGGAGAGTGGAAAAACAGCCTCATCCGCGTCTTCGGTGTCGTCGAATTTTATTCGGCGAATCTCCAGGGCGATCCGCACGGGTCCACCTTCCTCGCTCACTCGGACTACCCTCGCCAGACAGTTCAGACCCCGGCCACGAATGTGTTGCCCGGAAGGCAGGCGGACTACAACCCGCGCCAGGTCACCCAGTCTGGGTGATCGTTCGGCCGGCGGGGCGGAAATCGTCACCAGCAGTCCGGAGCGGCTGATATTTTGAGTGACGCCAACCATTGCGTCAAACGACTTCAACGGGGAGGATAGGTTGCAGTCTAGCTTGAGTTCATACCGGATTCCCCGGCGTTGATCCATGGCAGACATCAATGGGTACCCATTGCAGACTAGCGCAACCCACCCGGCCGCGGGAACTCTCTTTTGGACAGTTCGCCCTTCTGAACGCTATAGTACTAACGTAAACTTGGTTAACAAGTTCAACGGAGCCCGCTCCCCCGCACAGACAGTCCTTGAAGCCTCGCGTACAATGGTCTCAAGTGCTGGGCATCACGAAAAAAAAGTGGAAGAAGTACTCGATCCTTGCGGCGATCGTCTTCGTCAGCATCGTGATCACGCTGCTGTTAGGTGAGTTCCGGTTTTTCCAGCACCTGCACCTGAAGGCTTTGGATGCTCACTTTGTGGCCCGTGGGCGTGAGCCGGCCTCCGGTATCGTGTTGCTGGTTATCGACCAGAAGGCCCTGGACCATTTTGAGGAACTGCAGCTTTTCTGGCATCCGTATTATGCCGAAGCGATACGCGCGGCGGCGGAGGGCGGTGCAAAGGTTCTGGGCATGGACGTTATCTTCGCCGTGCCTGTAACGAAGTGGGAACCCGAGCACGACCGGATGCTGGCGGAAGCCGTGGCCGATACGGCCAGCCGCATGCCCGTCATCTGCGGCTATGCGCCGGCCGTGATGAGCAAACAGCAGGAGTGGCCGGTACCGGTGAACATGATCGCGTCGGCGCTGGGCATGGCGGCGTTTGCCAATCTCACCGCCGATCCGGATGATTTCGTACGGAGACAGGAGTTGATCGAAGCGCCGGTTCCCGGGAGCCAAGTCCCACCGGCGCGCAGCCTGGCCTTACGGCTTGCCGAAACGTATTTGGGCACACAAGCGGATTTCGATGGAACACGCTTCTCGCTGGGCGGTGGTACGGTGCCAGTCTCACGCGATCGGGCAATCGCGATCAACTATGCCGGTCCTCCCGGCGCCTTCCCACGGATCTCATTGTGGGACTTTCTCCAGGCCGCTCGCGCCGGACGCAAGGAACAGATCCGGCAATGGGTTGAAGGAAAAGTGGTGCTCCTCGGACCCGACAACATCACGGACCGCTACGCCACCCCTTTCTACACTGCTTTCAGCGGACCCCGCTGGACCACCGCCGGAGTGGAAATTCACGCGAATACCCTCCACACACTGCTGACACGCCGCTTCCTCACGGCAGCGCCGCAAGCCGGCCGAATGCTGGCGCTGGCGGCTGCAACCGGCGGCGCCGTCGCCATGGTTGCGTCATTCAGCGCCGCCGCGGCCGGACTGTGGTTGACTCTCCTGCTCGCCGGCGTGATCGTCTTTACCCATATTCTGTTCCGGTTTGGCGTACTGCTCTCCACTTCGGAACTCGTATTGTCCTGCGCCTTCAGTGTTCTGTTCGCCATTACGTATCGCTTTCTGACGGCCCAAACACGGGGGGAACTGTTTTCGAAGGCTGTCAATTTGTTCATAGGGCGGCAACTCGCTGTTTCTCTCGAGGACACCCAATCCATCACGCTTACAGCAAAACACGCGTTCGTCACGATTCTGTTCTCCGATATTCGCGGCTTCACGGCCTTTTCCGAGTCCAAGGAGCCTGAAGTGGTCGTCGAACGGCTGAACGAGTATCTGACTGTGATGGTGCGAATCATCATGAATCACCATGGCCACGTCAACAAGTTCCTCGGCGACGGGATTCTTGCGGTCTTCACCGATGACGACGGGACCAATCCTGGAGACCACCCTGTGCGCGCCGTGCGATGCGGTACCGAGATGTGCCTGGCGTCGTCCGAGTTTCGGACCGGCGTCGGCATTCACACTGGTCCGGTCGTTATCGGAAATGTGGGCTCGACTGACCGGATGGAGTACACGGTGCTCGGCGATACGGTCAACCTGGCCTCCCGTCTTGAAAGCCTGAACAAGGAGCATCATTCGCAGTTGATCATGAGCGACTCCACGAAAGATCGCCTTGACGGACAGGTTGCAACCGCTCACCTCGCATCAGTCGCCATACGAGGGCGCGTCAACACACTGGACATATTTACCGTGTCCGCACTGGCGTCCAATCGAGGGGAACAGACAGTCACTCAGAGGGCCCCATGATGCGGGACCGCGCTCGGATGATCGTTCCCGTCGTGAGCCGTCCTCCGGCTCAGTTTCACGGACGGATGGCCATTGTCACCGGCGGGCTTTCCTGGCCCCTGACCCGCAAGACAACCGGCACGGTGTCTCCCGGAGTCACGCCTGAAGGAACTATCGCGTTCAACTGGTAGAGGCCCGCCCAGCCTGGCGCCAGGCCGGCGAACAGAACCTGAGCCTGAACACCCCCGATCGTCAAGGAATACTGGCCATTCACCCAGGACAGCGGGTCAAACGGGGCAGCCGCGCCAGCCGTCACTCCCGGGTCTACCGGGCCCAGCCCGAGACAGTAAATAACCAGGATGTCGCCGGCTTTGGCCGGGTTCCCCGCGTCCGCATACAAGCCGTTGGAATGATGCACCACGACACCTTGACCACGCCCGTTCTGGTCCCGCGTGAGGATGCCGGGCTGTGCGGCTGCCACCGTCACGGTCTCCGGTGTGGCGATGCGGCTGCCTCTCTTAACCACGAGTTGGTGCGTGGTGTTCATCGGAACGTCGTAAGGGACGATGGCGTTGATCTGCCCCTCACTGGTGAAGAGCAGAGGCATGCGCCTTCCGGCAATGGTTGCCGAGGTGCCAGCCAACTCGATCTCCAAGGGCAGCACCTTCGAAAGCTCGACTCGATCCGAGAGCCGGGCGCCGAAAATGCTGACAAAGGCGCCCGGGGCCACCGGGAGTCCGGGCGCGAAACTGGCGGCGCTTACGACGCCCCCGGCGAAGATCGCCGGCGGCTCGTCGCCCCCGGGACGCAGGGCGGCGGTAAACTCCGCGGTGCCTTCGATGTTCTTCTGAGGTTGACTGGCCCTGAGTCGAATCGTGACCTGCGGCGATCCGGCGGAGGTAACCTGCCAGATCCCGCTCCACTTTCCGTTCTGCTGCGAGGTTAGCGCCAGGGGCGGATCGTTATTGGAGAACTCCGCGACGACCAATCCATCCACCATGGGGTTCCCACAGTCATCCAACGCTTCCATCGCCAGCCGGTTCGGCCAGCCCGCGAGAACGGCCGTTTCCAATCCAACGGACGTAAACACGGGCAATAGTTTCGCCGGCGTGCATGGAGCCTCGGCAAACGCCGCGCCAGGCCTCGCGGTTGCGGAAGCGGGTGCGTTTACCAACAGAAGACTCACCGTGCGCGACACGCCGCCGCTGAAAAGCAGCGTCAACGAGCCTTCGTAAATGCCGGGAGCAAGTTTCGCCGTGTCCGGTTGCACAACAATCCGCGTCGGGCGCTCAGGAGTTACCGTGGCATCCGACGGAAGATAGACGAACCAGTCCGTGCCGCCTGAGCTCACTCGCGCCGAGCGGAAGCTGATCGGGTTGTCGCTCAGGTTGGAAACCAGGATGTTCTGGGAACTGGGTGCAACACCCTGCGTGGCGCGGAAAACGAGACCGAGAGGGTGCACCACGGGACCTGGATCGGTGTTGTCAGGCAGCAGTTTCAGCGCCACTGAGACGGACTGGGGCGAGTTCACGGCCTGCGGCGAGCTGATGTCGATCTGCCCGTAGTAATCACCCGCGGCGAGTCCGGCCGGGTTTATCCGGACCTCGACCGTGGAACCGGTTAATGAGCCGGCTACGGAGCCGCTGTCCGCGCTCAGGGAAAGCCATGGCACGCCTCCGGACAACCGGGTCACCTTCGCGCTCCAGGTCAGTTCTCCTGTCCCCGCGTTGAGAACCTGGAAGCTCTGCGCTGGAACGGCTCCTCCATTTTGCACCGCCGCGAATGCCAGGCCTGCCGGAGACAACACCATCCTTTGCGGCACCGCGTTCAGGCTCATCACCACGGGCACCGTCACCTGTTCTCCATTCTGCGTGTTCGTCAGGACGATCCTGCCTGTATACGTGCCGCTGCTCAGCCCGGAAGGATCGGCTCGCACGTCGATCGACGCGCCCGTGGAGGCTGGCGCAGCGGCGGATTGAGGTGATGCGCTCAGCCAGCCTCCGCCGCTCGTTGTCGTGGCGGCGACAGTGAATTCCAGTGTCCCGCCTCCTATGTTCGAAACATCGAGGGTCTTCAGGGAAGCAGCGGACCCTTCAATGAGAGAGAACGACAAGGCGTCCGGCCGGGCGGCCAGCCGCGCCGGGAGCGTTGGGCCAACCTGGAATTCCACCGCGATAAGGACGAATGGTGGGGTGCACTGAGGGGCCTGCAACGTGACCGTGCCACGATAGCGCCCGGGAGGAAGCTCCCCGGGTTTGACGGAGACCTCGACTGTCGCCGGCATGGTCCCATCTTTCGGAGTGACCGCAAGCCAGGTTCCTCCCGATTCCGTGGCAACAGTGGTGCTAAACGTTACGCCCGGTATTCCCGGGAACAGCCGAACGCGCTGGGACGGCGGAGCCGCGCCGAGAGAGTTTCCGGCAAAGCTCAACTGCACGGGCTCGACCAGAAGGGCGGGCCGGGTGACTTTGACCTGCCTCAGGCGATGGTTCAGACGGTCGGCGAAGAAGATATTGCCGACGGAATCCACCGCCAGCGAAAACGGCCCAGCGAGGGAAGCCTGGACCGCCGGCTGGCCGTCACCGGACAGGCCCTGCACCCCATTCCCCGCGACGGTGGTAATGTTGCCACCCGGGGAAATGCAGCGGATGCGATGGTTCTTCTCGTCGGCGACGCAAAGGTTTCCGGCGTTGTCAAAGGCGAGGCCGGAAGGTCCGTTCAGGGATGCTCTGGTTGCTGGCCCGCTATCGCCGGAGAAACCTGCCGCACCCGTCCCCGCGATCGTGTCGATGCTGCCATAAATATCAATTCTGCGAATGCGGTTGTTTCCAGTGTCGCTGACATAGACGTTGCCCGAGCTATCGACTGCCAGGCCACGAGGGTCGGACAGGGAGGCTCTGACTGCCGGCCCGCTGTCGCCCGAGAAGCCCCTCTCGCCGTTGCCGGCGATGGTGGTGATGGTTCCCTGGGGATCTACCCTGCGGATTCGTTGATTGCTGGTGTCGGCGATATAGAGCGTGCCTCCAGCGGCGGCTAGTCCTTCCGGAAACCTCAAGGTGGCGTTCACAGCGGGTCCGCCGTCACCCGCAAAACCAGCTTGCCCGTTCCCGGCAACCGTGGCGATGTTCCCGTCAGGCGTAACTCTGCGGACACGACTATTGAACTGATCGGCAATGAAGAGGGAGCCGCTCTCCTGGTCGAAAGCGATGGCGGAAGGATAGAACAAGGCCGCCTTCGAGGCCGGGCCGCCATCGCCCGAGAAGCCTTCCTCACCGGATCCGGCGAAGGTGGTAAGTATTCCCTTGGAGATCCGCCGGACGCGGTTCCGAAACGGTTCCGACAAATAAAGGTTTCCCACCGGATCTACGGCGGCACCCGTCGGAAAATAGAGAGCGGCGGCAGTCGCCGGTCCACCCTCGCCCGACGTACGAAAGAGACCGTTACCTGCTACGGTGGAGATCAACCCGTCGGGTGTTACCTTGCGAACGCGGCTGTTGGCGGAATCGGCAATGTAGACATTCAGTGACTTGTCGATCGCGATGCTTGACGGCCAGTTCAGCCGTGCCCTCGACGCCGGACCGCCGTCGCCGGAGAACCCGCTTTCTCCGCTGCCTGCCACTGTGGTAATGGCGCTGCCTACGACCTTGCGGACGCGGTTCGTCAGGAGATCCGCGATGTACAACGCTCCTGAGCTATCGACCTTGGCTGAAAGGGGCACCATCACGGAGAAAACGCCGTCTCCCGGGGCTGACCCGCCGGCCACCGTAGTGATGATTCCATTCGGCGAAATACGGCGAACGCGGCCGTTGAAGGTGTCGGAAACGTAAATGTTGTTGGCGGCATCGACGGACACGCCGTAGGGCGTACTGAGGAGGGCTTGCGTGGCGGGTCCCCCGTCTCCCCCAAAGCCCTGCCTGCCGACTCCCGCAATCGTGGTGACAATACCATCCGGCGTGATCTTGCGAATCCGGTGATTGAAGGTATCGGCAACGTAGACGACTCCCGCCGCGTCAACCGCCAGGTCCTGAGGAAAGTTGAAGGCGGCTCCCGTGGCGGGTCCTCCGTCACCTGAGAACCCGGGATCACTCAGGCCGGCGATAGTGGTGATGACGCCGCCGTGGCTGATCTTGCGTATGCGGTTCGCGGCGGCGACATAAAGATCGCTCGCAGGACTGAAAGCCAGGGCGACCGGGAATAAGAGGGCTGCCGAGGTGGCGGCGCCACCATCGCCAGAGTAGCCGGGTACGCCGTTGCCGCCGAGCACGTTCAGGATGCCGTCGGATCCGACCCGCATTACCATGTGGTTATCGGGATCGGCGATGTAGAAGTCACCCGCGGCGTCGACGGTCACAGCCATGCTAAAGGCCCCACCGAGGGGCGCGTCCAGCGCCGGGCGCCCGTCACCCGGGAACAGCCAGTCCGTGCCTGCCGCCGTAGTAATTACCCCTTGAGCGCCGGCTCGCGATACGCCAAAACTGACGATCGACAGGAGAGCCAGAAAAAGACGACACCATCCCCTCACTCTTCGCATCCCCATTGCGGAAAAGTATATCATCTACGGCCCTTCAGCTTGCCGCCGATCCGCTTCCGGGTCTCACCGTCCGGGGCGAAGCGCAGGGCGGTGCTATAGGCCTCCGATGCGGCCTGCTCGCGGCCGCGGGCCGCCTCCAAGTCTCCGATTGCCTCGTGGACTTGCGACGCGTGCGGCTGTCGCTTGAGGGCCTCGTTCAACTGGTCCAGCGCGGCTTCCGGCTGGTTGCTCTTCCGAAACAGGTCGGCCGCCGCCAGCCGTGCGGCGACGTAGTCCGGTTTCAGCCTGACCACAGTCTGGTACTGGCGGATGGCTTCCTCGGTATCGCCGGCGCGCGTGAGCGCCCGGCCAAGGCTGAGAAGCGTGGGGAGGTAGGCCGGGTCTCGGCGGAGATTGGCGCGCCACAACTGGATCGCTTCCGTAAGCCCCTCCGCACGTTCGGACAATAGGACGGCCAGGTTATGACGCGCGGACAGCAGCCCGGGATCCTTCTCCAGGGCTGTCCGGTAAAGCTGCTCTGCTTCGACACGGCGGCCGGCGGAAGCCTTCAGGTAACCAAGGGCATTGTAGGGCTCCGCGCGCTCTGGTGTCAGTGCGATTGCCTTGCGGTAAGCCCCTTCCGCTTCCTTCCGGCGGTTGAGGCGCTGGTAGAGCAGGCCGAGGTTATACGGCAGGTAGGAGTAGGCAGGCGCCAACGTCATCGCGCGGCGGTAGGTCTTGATCGCCTCGTCGTACTTGCCCGC
>JAEHDI010000654.1 GCA_016880505.1 Bryobacterales bacterium
ACCAAATTCCTATGCCTACACGATGCACTCTATCTGCTGTTTTCCTGCTCGCCGCCTGGCCGCTGGCGGCAGGCGAGATCACTGAGAAGAATCTTCGCTATCTCGAATATCCCGATTTTCCCGACGCGCACTCCACGTGGGGATCCATCGGGTATAGCGCGAAGCACAAGAAAGTATTTGTCGGCGTGACGAATCATCGGGACCGCGAGGGTATCGTCGAGTACGACGTCCGCACCGGCGAGATCCGTCTGCGCGGTTTCATCGATCAGCTAGCCAACCTGCGCGACTACCAGTGGCAGGGCAAGGTCCACACCAAGCTCGCCGAGGGCCCCGACGGCGCGATGTACTTCGCCACCGACGGCGGGGAGAGCCGCGAGGAATACCTCATGGACCATCCCCACGGTTACGGCGGCGGCTTCTTCTTCCGCTGGGACCCGGCCACCAACCGGCTCACCAACCTCGGCATGGGCCTCCAATATGACAGCATTAAGGACGTCGAAGTGGACCAAGTGGACGGCAAAATCTACGCCGTCTCCTACCCGCAGGTCCGCTTCCTGGTCTACGATTTCCAGAAGAACGATCTCCGCGATCTCGGCCGCATGGGAAGCGATCACGTTCCCCGCATCTTGTTCCGCGACTGGTGGAGCAACGCCTACTACGTCGACTGGCGGCAGCGGCTCATCAAGTACGAGCGTGAAGCCGGTAAGCTGGTCTTCGCGCGAGACAGCCTCCCTGCCTTTCCCGGCACACCGGGCGAGCGCATCATCACGGGCATCAAGTCCTACTCAATCGATCAGCCGAACGGCGTGATCTACTTCGCGACGTACGGCTCAAAGATGGTCGCGTTCTACCCGCAGAAGACCGGCATCGGCCGCTGGGAGGATCTCGGCGGGCTTTACGACGAGCCCGGCAGGCCGCCGTACGATTACTACGCTCCGAACCTCGCGCTCGGCCGCAACGGCAAGCTCTACTACTTCCTCGGAGGCCACGGCATGTACGCGGGCGGTGAGCCGAACGTAACCCTGATGGAATTCGATCCAAAGCTGCGGACCAAGCGCGTTGTCCTTCGCTTCCCGCTCCACGTGATTACCGAGGTCACAGGCTGCGACGTCAAAGACGAAAGCGGCACGATGTATTTCGCCGGCCGCCGTGATGACCGGCGCGCGAGGCGAATGGGAGAATCCGGCGCAAGCCGTCCGTTCCTGCTCATGTTCAACCCCGAAAAGGAGATCCGGTAATGCGCCGAACCAGCCTGATTGCACTTATCCTCGCAGCCGCGTCGCTCGTGTGGGCGAGGTACGAATTCTTCACACCGAAGGGCAGCTTCGCCGTCGAAGTGTCGCTCGATAATGCGCCCTACCTGCGCCTGCCGATCTACCGCAACGCCATCACTTCGCTCGAGGTGATCGGCGATTACGCGATCGGCGGCACGTCGGCAGACTCCGGCCTCAGCCCGTTCCTGTTCGCGGTCTCGCTGTCCAAACGGAAACTCGAGATCGTCTACCCGCTCGAGAAAACCATTCCCGGCCAGCGCGCCATCCAGAGCGGGTTCGGCCGCGGCACGGACGGAACGCTTTACGCCGGCACCATGCCGGACCGGACCGGCGAGAGTGGGCATCTCATTGCCGTTCGACTCAAGGCCGGCGCGATCGACGTCAGCGACCTGGGTGTGCCGGTGAAAGGAGAAGGAGTCTTCGCCCTCACGTTCGATCCGAAGGCAGGCGCGCTCTATGGGATCAGTCACCCATCCGGCAAGTTCTTCGTGTCCAGCCCGAACGGCGGCGCCGCGGAAGTCTATGAGCAGACCGCTCCGAATCGCAGAAGTTCCGGCTTCCTGCACGAGTATGCGCTCGAACCGGCGGACGCGCTGAGCCGGCGGCTCGCGATCGACCGCTCCGGACGCGTCTATGGCAGCATGCCGGTCAACAAGCTCTTTCGCTTCGACCCGGCGGTGAAAAAAGTCGACGTGCTTCCCGATCCCTTGCCGGAAGTCTGGGGGCGCAACCCGTTGGGCCGTGTGGACGCCTGGGCCGTGGCCTCGGACGGTGCGCTCTACGGTGGTAACGCCGGCGACGGACAGCTCTTCAGGCTGGACCCGGCTACGGGAAAGGTGACCAACCTCGGCAAAGCGATCATGATGCCCCGCCTGAAGGGCATCGCGTTCGCGCGGGATGGCAGGCTGTACGGCATTGCCGGCGGCGCGCCGGGCTACTCTCACCTGTTCAGCTACTCGCCGTCGGAGGGTTACCGGGATCTCGGCAATCCGCGTTTTCCGATGGTCGAGCCCGGCCTCGAACAGGAGATCCCGTGGCGCGGCTTCCAGTTGGGCACGCTGGCGGTCTCCGAAGACGGCCGCTACGTCGTGATGGGCGAGGAAGAAGCCCTCAGCCAGTTGATGGTCTTCCCGGTGGAGTAAGGCATTTGTAGCAGCTCACGTGGGGCGGATGATCGCATTTCGTCGTCCGCCCACCAGGCACAGCCCTCAGGCTGTGCTGCGTTATACTTCCATCTTCAAGGAGACACTGCATTGCGAGTCGGAATCATCGGTACCGGCGCGATTTCGGACAAGCACGCGCTCGCGTACAGGAACATCGGATACGAAGTCACCGTCTGCACGGATATCCGTGAGGAAGCCGGCCGGAGGTTCGCGGAAAAGTACGGCGCGGAATATGTCAGGACGTATGAGGAAGTCTGCCGCCATCCGAAGGTGGACTTCGTCGACCTCTGCACATTCCCGGATTTCCGCCTCCAGCCGATCGAGATCTGCGCAGAGACAAAGAAGCACATCCAGGTCCAGAAGCCCATCTCGACCAACATCGAGACCGCGCGCAAGATGATCGACACGGCGAAGAAGGCCGGCATCACCCTCGGCGTCGTCAGCCAGCACCGCTTCGACGACTCGAGCATCTTCCTTTCGAAAGCCATCGCCGCCGGGCGCATGGGGAAGCTCATCCAGGCCGACGCCTACGTGAAGTGGTACCGCTCCGCCGAATATTACTCCCGGCCGATCAAGGGCAGTTGGGCCACCGAGGGTGGCGGCGCGCTGATCAACCAGGCGGTCCACCAGGTGGACGTGTTGCTCTGGCTCATCGGTCCCGTGAAGGAACTCTTCGCCTTCTGGCAGCTTGGCGCGTTGCACAAGATCGAGTCCGAGGACGTCATCGCCGCCACGATGCGCTACGCGAACGGCGCCACCGGCGTGATCCAGGCCTCCACCGCCATGTGGCCCGGCTACAGCGAGCGGATCGAGATTCACGGCACCAAAGGCTCGGCCGTCCTCACCGGTGACAAGCTCACCGCGTGGGACGTCCAGGATGACTCCGGCGAGCCCGCGCCCGTTGAGAAGGAAGTCATGTCGGGCTCTTCCGATCCCATGGCGATCCCGCTCACGCCTTTCGAGCGCCCGGCAGCCTTCCTCACCCGAAACCAGCGGCGCCCGCCCCGTCTTGCAGGCGTCGCCGAAATCGCGGAACTGGCGCTCGAGCGGCGTCAGCGGAATCGCCATCGGATCGGAAGAGCCGGACATCACCTGCTTCTCGACCGGAGCGGGTTCGCCGCTGTCGTCCTGCACATCCCACGTGGTCAGCTTGTCGCCGGTGAAAACCGCGGTGCCCTTGGTTCCGTGCAGCTCGATGCGTTCGCTGTACCCCGGCCAGAACGCGGTCGACGCCTGGACGACGCCGGTGGCGCCCGATTCGTAGCGCAGCATCGCGTTCACGACGTCTTCGGATTCGATCTTGTGCAGGGCCGCCACTGAGTTGCCAGATTCTGGCTGGCGCCTGTGACAACGAGCGCACCAATCACGTTCTCACGTAATGTGGTTCTCGGACTGTTCGAAAGAGTAACCGTGTCGCCGAGGTTGATCCTTTGGACTACGGCATCGGCCACAGT
>JAEHDI010000655.1 GCA_016880505.1 Bryobacterales bacterium
GGCTTCCACTGGGGCAGAAAAGGCAGATCTGCTCGGAACAGATCGAGATTACCGCGAGCGGCGCAACACTCGGTCACGTATACCCTCTGCTGAATGCGCTGACGGCGTCCGATCTGCCGGTTGTGGTGTGGTACCGCAGCGCGCGCTTATTTTGGTCTCCCGAAACGCGTTTGGCCCAGTCGCTCGGCAGCCATTTGATCCTGGACTCCGGGCAGACCGAGGCGCCGGGTGAATTCCTGAGGGAACTTGTCGAGGTCTCTCACGCGGGATTCCGAGTCGGAGACCTTGCCTGGACCCGGCTGACGTGCTGGCGGGATAAGATCGCCCAGTTGTTTGAGGCCCATGTCTGCCGCGACGGACGCTCGGGGATGTCGGAGGTTCACGTTTTGTGGGAGGGGCGGACGGGGCGTTCCGAGGTTGTGTACATGGCCGCCTGGATTGCTGAAGCACTCGGCTGGGAGCCGCAGGATTCGCGGCTCTGCGTCGAACGCGCCCGCAGCGCCGGAGACGGGCGATTGCTCGGAGTACGGCTGGCGGCCCCCGGTATGACGGTCGCGATCACGCGAGAGGATGGCGGCAAAGTGGCGGTCACGCTGAACGGCATGCTCCACGAAGCGTTCTTCCCCGAGCGAAGCGAAGCTTCGGCGCTCGCCGAAGAACTGTCGATTGTGGAACGCGATGCCGTCTACGAGCGCGTGCTGCCGGTGGCGGCGCGCCTGGTCCGGCCCGGATTGGAGTGATCTGTGGACGCCCGGCGACACTGCTTTCCGACCCCGCAACTGGCCGCCGCGGGGTGTGCCCGCCACGTTGGATCGCTCATCGAGGAAACCTTTGCCGAGCAATCGCGGGCCACTCTTGCCGTCTCCGGCGGAAACACGCCCAAACTCCTGTTCGCACACCGCGCGGGCTCGTCCCTGCCGTGGGATCGGGTGCACGTCTTTTGGGTGGACGAACGAGCGGTGCCGCCCGCGGACCCGCGGAGCAACTACAGGGTGGCGGAGGAATCTCTGATTCATCCGGCCCGCATACCGGAGCGCAACGTCCACCGGATCCACGGCGAATGGACACCGGATCTTGCTGCCCGCCGGTACGCGAACGAATTGCGGGAGTTTTTCGGGCTTTCCGAGGGCGAGATGCCCGTGTTCGACGTCATCCTGTGCGGCATGGGCAGTGATGCTCACACGGCAAGCCTTTTTCCCGGAGAACCTGCGATTCTGGACCGCGAGCGCATCGCGGCTGCGGTCCGGGTCACGAAACTGCCGCAGTCGCGCATCACCCTGCTGCCCGGTCCGCTTCTGGCGGCGCGCCATCTGGTCTTCCTCGTGACCGGCGCGGACAAGGCGGAAGCGGTACGCGCGGTCTTTCAGGAGCCGCCGGATCCGCTGAAGCGCCCGGCCCAACTGGTCCGCGACCGCAGGACCGCTTGGTTCTTGGACGACGCGGCCGCAAGCCTCCTCGAGTGAAATGACGACCCGGCGTAACTTTGTGCTTCTCCCCGCCGCGACGCTCTTGTGCGGGCGCCGTCCGCCGTCCGGGGACCCCCGGCCCGAGCCGTTGCCCGCGACGCGGCTGGTGTTCGGAGGCGACGTGATGCTGTCCCGGTTCGTGGGGAGGCTGGCTCGTTCGCAGCGGGATCCTACTTGGCCGTTTCAGGCGCTGGCGCCATACCTGGCGGGCGCCGACATCGCCTTCCTCAACCTCGAATCGCCGTTCAGCGACCGCGGCCGGCCGGTCGAGAAGGGCATGGTGTTCAAGGCCGAACCGGAGATGATCGATGGCCTGCTGATGGCGGGAGTGGACGTGGTGTCGACGGCCAACAACCATGCCCGCGACTGTGGGGACTACGGTCTCGAGTTCACGCTGGGCTGGCTGGCGCGGCACGGTGTTGCGGCCGCCGGCACCGGGATGACCGAGGAGGAATCCCGCAGAGGTGCGGTGCTCGAGAGAAACGGCGTTCGCTTCGGTTTTCTCGCCTACACGTACGATCAGTCCAACGGAAATCATCCCAAGCC
>JAEHDI010000656.1 GCA_016880505.1 Bryobacterales bacterium
CCCTCGTGACTTCAGCCTGCTCAGGGCTGCTTCGGTAGTTGATCGCCACGTTGGCGCCTTCCTGAGCGAATCGGACCGCGATTGCCTGACCGATCCCGGAGGACGACCCGGTGACCAAAATGTTCTTGCCCGTCAGTCTTGCCATTTGGCTACCCCTCGGACTTCAACACTAACATCCGCCGGCGCCGCTCGCTTATTCCGCTATTCCGCGGCCCGAAGGGAATAACCCTGACCGTAGCGGGGATGAACAAGGCATGAGAAACCTGCTGACAGTCGTTGCGGCCGCCGGCCTCCTAAGCGTGGCCCCTATGCCCGGCCGTTCGCTGGTTGACCAGGTAAACAAGAACGGCCAAGGCGTTGCTCTGAAGGGTTATGATCCGGTCGCCTATTTCGAGCAGGGCCGGCCCGTGAAGGGGTCACTGAAGTCCCCACACGAGTGGATGGGAGCGACGTGGTGGTTCGCAAGCGCCGAAAACCGCGCCCTCTTCTCCAAAGACCCGCAGAAGTTCGCTCCGCAGTTCGGCGGCTACTGCGCCTATGCCGTCAGCGAGGGGTACACAGCGAATATCGATCCGGAGGCGTGGGAAATCGTTGATGGCAAGCTCTACCTGAATAATAGTAAAGGCGTGCAGAAGAAGTGGGAGCAGGACGTCCAGACGCGGATCGGGGCAGCCGAAAAGAACTGGCCGTCACTGCACAAATAGACCGCGGGAATTCCGACGCCCGCGCTGAGCGAGCGCCGGCTGCGAAGAGGGCCCGATGGAACCGTACCGAATCCGATGTTCCGAGATCTGGGGCGGTGTGCGCAGCATCGACTTCGACGTCCGAACAGGCGGACTAACGGCGAGCTTGTACTCCCAGGCCTGCGGTGGAGATGCTGGCGGGGACATCTATTACTTCAGCGTCTGCGGCTCGGATCACCTGACCCGAATCGCGCTGGCGGATGTCCGGGGCCACGGCGAGCAGGTCAGCCACATGAGTTCCTGGATCTACGATTCCCTGAAACAGAAGATGAATACGCTCGATGGCGGTGGTGTCCTCTGCGACCTCAATACGATGATTCACCAGCACGGCTTCGAGGCTTTGACGACAGCGAGCGTGGTCGGCTACTACATAACCGATTCGCGTCTGTACTTCTCGTATGCAGGGCATCCACCTGCGTTGCTCTGTCGCCGGGCGGAGGGCAGGTGGGGTCCACTCTACCTCAGTTCCAACGGCAGGTCTCGAAACACGATTCTTGGAGCGCTGCCTTCGGTGCAATTCGACCAGGAACACACTTCTCTTGTCCCGGGCGATCGCTTCTTCCTTTACACCGATGGATTGATTGAGTGCACGGACGTCCGTGGCGACGAGTTCGGTCAGGAGCGCCTCATCGCATTGCTTAACGACGCCGATGGGGAGAGCCTTGCCGAGATCAAGATGCGGGTCGTGGAAGCGATCATCCGGCACGCGGCGCCCGGGCCCTTCGAGGACGACTTCACCTTGCTGGCCGCCGAGGTTCTGTGAGTGGCGGAAGCGGGAATACCGGGCTGAACTGGCGGGATGTCAAGGTGAGGTACGACAATGAAGGGGACGGAAACAATTGCGGTTGCGGCGATGCTCATGGCTGTGCCGTGTGCGCTGGCCCAACGGCATGAGATCGGGTTTACTCTGGGCGCCATCTCTGGGGTGGATCGAAGCGCCTCTTCGGGACAGGTGGGCCTCGGGACGGGGATCGCATTGCAGGCGAACTACGGTTATCGCATATTCGGCTCCCGGAACACTGCTTTGTTTGGCGAGGTGCACTTCCTTGCGAACCCGCTGAGGGATATCACCTCGCGGGACGGACGAGCCAGCCGCGATGTCGCGACACTTTTCGTTTTGCCGGGACTACGAGTCAAGTTTCTCCCGGCGCGTTCGTTCTCGCCTTACGTGGCTGTAGGCGGAGGCTACGCACTATACGAACAGAGCCTGACACAAATCGACGGCAGTCCCAATCCGGCGCCACGGAACACCCATCGCGCCGTATTGGGATTCGGAGGCGGCGCTGATTTTCCGGTGTGGCGTTTTGTAGGAGGCCGCATGGAGATTCGGGATTTCTACACGGGCAATCCGAGCTTCAACATTCCGGTCTCTGGGGGCGGCCAACACAACGTCGTGGCGGGCGGAGGCGTGGTTCTGCATCTGGGAGGTTCCGAGAGGTGACCGATGCGGATTCGTCTGAGCGTATTGCTGGCACTCGCGACGGGGTTCTTGCACGGAGAAGTCGCGGCCTACGAAATACGCCCCGCGCAGGGAGCCAGATTCGTTCTGACGGTGGAAAAGACAGGCCTGTTAAGCGGGAAGAAGCAC
>JAEHDI010000657.1 GCA_016880505.1 Bryobacterales bacterium
CTCCTCCGGCGACGGCCCGCCGAAGATGTCCATACAGAGGTTGTGGCCCATGATCCCGGCCAGCAGCTTGCTCTCGGCGTCATTGCCGTACTCGGGATGCTTCACGCGGTTGTAGGTGGATGGCTCGATGGACGGCCAGGGCGGCGTCCACAGCGGGTTCACCCCGGCGGCTTTGTGCAGGACTTCGGCGATATGCCCACCTTCCGCCGTGACGGTCACCCGAAGGCTCGCTGTCTCGATCTGAAAGGCGCGGCGGTTGCGGTACTCGGTCTCGGCCATGGCGTCCGTAGGATACTCTAAATGACGAATCCATGCACTTCCTGCTAGCCGTGGCCTTGCTCCTGGCCGCACCATTCTGGGAGGCTAAACCTGTCCGGCAGTGGACGAAAGAGGAACTGGCGGAGATCTTCACGTCGTCGCCATGGGTGGCGAATCTCTCGATCGAATCGCGAGGAGGCAGCGCGCCTCCCGTTTCCGCATACCTCGCGAGTGCGCGCCCGATGCGCGAGGCCGAGGAGGAATCGATCAGGCGCCACACGCAAGAACGGGTCTCGGAACAGCCGGGAAACGAGGAGTACCGCGACTTCATTCGCGAGAATGACGGGAAGGTGATCGTGCTCGCGGTCGCGCTTCCGGACGCTCAGGCGCTCGCGCACCAGGACGAAGTGCGGCGGATGGAGGACGAGTCCTTCCTCCGCGCGGGCAAGAAGAAACACAAGCTGCTCGGACACTTTCCGCCGGCGCCGGCTGACCCCTATCTGCGACTCATCTTTCCGCGCGCACTCGGTGCCGAGGATCGGAAGCTTCGTTTCGAGCTGTACCTGCCTTCGGCGCCAATGCCCTACCGGACAGTGGAATTCGATTCAAGGGATTTGGTCTGGAAGGGAAGGGCGGAAATGTAGCAGGGACCGCGGCGCTGGCCGCGATCCCTGCTACGGGAGTGCTCAGATCTTCTTTGCGGGCGCCGCTCCAGGCGTGCGACCCATCTGCTCCATCTCGTTGAAGTAAACCCGTCGCCCCTCGTCCATCGCGAGATTCGCCAGCATCACCGCAGTCGAATCCTGGAGACCGATGTTAAGGTCCGCCTTCGGGCGCGCGCCGGTTTTGCAGCTTTCGAAGAAGCCTTCCATTTGCACGTCGACCGGGTTGCGCGATTCTTCCGGAACCATGACGCCCTTGCTGTACAGCCAGCGGCGGGCAAACTTCAGCTCCTTCTCGAGGAACGATTCCTTGCCGCTGAACTGATCCCGCTCCAGCAAGATCGGAAATCCCTTTGCGCCGCGGCCGGTGCTGGCGAGGGTGGCGCCTGCGACCACCTCTTCCTTCTTCGCCGTCTTGGCCGGAGTGACCTGGGGCGGCTTAGGCTCGATATACCACATGCCGATGGACGGCTCGTCGTCGGTGCCGACAGTGATCTCGATCGTCCCGCCGGTGCCCATGATCCGTTCGCCAAACTCCGTGCGGGTGCTACCGAACAGAGGAAGTTGCTTGTTGGTGCTGATCGACGTGTAGATCAACTTCTGGCCCCGCGGGTACCTGAAAATCTACTGAATGTTGTCATAGACGTCGCGACCGTCCTTGATGAATTCGAGCCCGCCGACGCCGACGACGAACTCGGGATGGGCCCCAAACATCCAGTCGGCTACATCGATCTGATGCGACGCCAGCTCGGCTGTCAGACCGCCGGAATATTCACGGAACAGCCGCCAGTTGCGCTCTCTTTGGCGGACCGGGTCGGGCTTCATCTGCCAGCCGGGGTTCCGGTGCCACTGAGCCATCACGTGGGTGACGTTGCCCAGCATGCCCTTGTCGACCATCTGTTTGGCGGTCTGATAAAACTTGCTGTACCGCCGCTGGAGACCGACCTGGAGAATCTGCTTTGGGCGCTCATTCACAAGAGTGCGCAGCGCGTGTACTTCTTCAGGTTTGAAGACCAGGCTTTTCTCACAGAAGACGTGTTTGCCGGCAAGTAGGGCGTCGCGGGTGACGGGGAAGTGCACGTAAAGCGGGACCGCAATCACCACTGCGTCGATGTCTTTCCGCGCTAACAATTCCCGGTAGTCTTTATAGGCGGTCGGGTTGGTGCCTGCCGTCTGAACGCCGTTCTTCAGATTCGGCTCGAACACATCACAGACCGAGACGCACCGGCCGTTGTCGAGGCCGGCCATGTGTTTTAACAGATAGGTCCCGCGGCCACCGGTTCCGATGATGCCATACAGTACCTGGTCGCCGGCGGCTTTCACCTTCTGGATGAGTGGCCCTTGAAATGAGGAGGCCGCTGCGGCGGCCGTTACTGCCCCCGCCGTCTTCACAAATGTTCGGCGCGTGGGGTCCTTCTTGGCAGGCATAAAGACAGTCCTCTCAATATTAGCGATGCCTAACTCCTGATTCGAGTTTCTTCAAGTCTATCCGGTTCAGAAAGCCCTTGCAATTGAGCTTCTACGGCGCGGCTTCACCCGCATCGGGACTCTCCCGATGACTGCGCGCGCACCACTCCGCGCCCGCCAGAACGATCATCGCAGCGAGGAAGCTCCACAAGACGATCGTGACCGAGTACACGAATGGTCCGTACTCCATGGCCAGCTTCGCCCTCCACAGCGGCCACGTCAGGATGTTCAGGTATTTCAGCCCTTCGAGCAGCAAGCCGACCAGAACCGCGGCGGGCAGCACGTTGACCACGGGGATCTTGCGGTTCGGCAACAGCCAGTAGATCAGGAACAGCATCAGCATCGACATCGGCACGGCCGCGGCCTTGAAAAACAAAAGGCCGAACGTCGTAACGATTTTCGGGCTCGCTCCCAACACGCTCGGCCAGATGGCGTAGTTGAGGGCGGTCAGTGTCGTGGAAGCGAGCGCAAGCGTGCCGCAGGCGAAGATCAGCCCCGTGCTGATGACCTGGTTGCGCAGGAAGCTGCGATGCTTTGCCACTCCCCAGGCGCGGTTGAGAGCGACTTCGAGCGGCTCGAAAATCCCGTTGGCCACAAACAGGAGGAGGATGACCGAAACAATCTGGAACGGGCCCCGCTGCTCCACCGTCGCGTGGAGATTTCGATAGACAAACTCTCCGAGGTTCCCGGGGAAATAATCGCTGAGGGCGAGGTTGACCGCAGTGACCGCCGCCGGCCACTTCAGCACGTGCTTGCACAGCGAAAGCATCACAATGAGGAAGGGGAAAAACGAGAGCAGGACGCTGGCCGCCACCGAGAACGCATACACGTGTACCTCGGTTTCCATCCAGTATCGAAAAGTGGGACGAAGGCGCCGGAGGAGTTCCGGCATCGGCCCTTGCCTGAGGAGTTCCAACTTTCAGCTTACGCCAGCCCGGCGGCCAGAAACCACAAAAAGAGGACTAGACAGACACGAAGGACGAAGGCACAACGAGTTCTTTTCAATTTCTGCACTTTGTGTCTCTGTGCCTTTGTGGTTATGATACAGACCACAGGAGACAAATTATGTTCAGGCCTGCTGTGCCCCTGATTTCCGCTGTTTTCGCCGCGGCGGTGTGCGTTTCCGAACCCGCTCCCGCGCAGGAACCCACCGTCGACGCCGTCCTCGAGCACTATGTCCAGGCGCTCGGCGGCAAAGCGAATCTGGAAAAACTGACCAGCCGTCTGGCAACGGGGATTTTTGAAGTCCCGGAGTGGGAGACGAAGGGCCCGTGCGAGGTCTATTCGAAAGCTCCGAACAAGACCATGAACACCACTGACTTCGCCGGCTATGGCGTCGTGGCTCGGGGATTCAACGGGACGTCCGGATGGAGTAAGGACCCCGACGAAGGTCTACGGGACGTCAGTGGCGGAGAACTCGCTGAAATGAAGCGAGCAGCCGAGTTTCACCGCGAATTGAAGCTTCGCGAGCAGTACGCCAAGATGAAGCTTGCCGGGGCCCAGAAATTGGGTGGGCAGGACGTGCAAGTGATCGAGGCGACTACGCCTGAAGGACTCTTGCACAAGCTGTACTTCGACACGCAAAGCGGCTTGCTCGTCCGCCACGACATGCAGAGTGAGAGCCCGGGCGGAAAGATGACTACGGTCGTGATGTTGGGAGACTACCGGGACGTGGACGGCGTAAAGGTACCCTTTACCATCGAGCAGAACAATCCGAACTTCGGTTTCATCCTGCGCCTGAAAGAAGTCCGGCACAACGTCCCGGTGGACGACGCAAAGTTCGAGAAGCCGGCGGCCTGACGACACTCTCTCTGCGGACCTGTTTCGCAGCCCGTGCTTCTCTGCTATCTTGGGAGTTCAGTTTCAACCTGCATGGCTTTTGAAGTAAAACCCCTTAGGGAGTTTCTCGTGCGCCCGGCGATTCCGACGGCGCTCTCACGGCTTCCGGAACTAGCCTACAACCTGCTGTATAGCTGGGACCCGGCCATCCGTTCTCTATTCCGGAGGCTCGACCCGGCGCTCTGGCGGGCTTGCAACCGCAACGCGGTGCTGATGCTCGGCCGTGTCTCTCAAGACGCTCTGGAAAAAGCGGCCATCGATCCGCGCTACCTTGCATTGTACCGGCAGACCTGTGACCGGCTCGATTCCTACATGCAGCAGTCGTCGGAACAGGCCGGCGGCGGCAAGCTCACCGCGTACTTTTCGATGGAGTTTGGTATCGTCGAGTGCCTCCCGGTATATTCCGGCGGACTCGGCATGCTCGCCGGGGACTTTCTGAAGGCATGCAGCGACTCCGGCATCCCGCTGGTGGGGATCGGCCTGCTCTACCAGAAGGGCTACCTGGAGCAATACCTGAATCCCGACGGCTGGCAACAGGAGCGCTTCCCGGTCAGCGACTTCTATACGCTACCCGTCCGTCCGGTCACCGGCCCTGACGGAAAAGACGTCCGGGTCACCGTGCAAATGCCGACCGGCCCGGTTGAGGTCAAGATCTGGAGCGCCGATGTCGGCCGGGTCAAGCTCTACCTCCTCGATACAAACATTCAGGAAAACACGCGCGCCGAAGACCGTGACATCACCGATCAGCTTTATGGCGGCGATATCCACACTCGCATCCAGCAGGAAATCGTGCTCGGCATCGGCGGGGTACGGGCGCTCAAAGCCCTCGGGCTGGAACCGACGGTCTTCCACATGAACGAAGGCCACTCGGCTTTTCTGGCTCTGGAGCGAATCCGCGTCGTCATGGAAGAGCAGCGTCTGACGTTCGATGAGGCGCTCGATGCCACGAGGGCGAGCAACGTGTTCACTACCCACACCTCGGTGGCGGCAGGGATTGACCTGTTTGACCCTGGCCTGATGTACGAGTACTTCCGGGACTATTGCCGCGAGATCGGCATTGAGAGTGAACATCTGATGGGGCTCGGCCGCTGGAATCCGAGGGATCCCCACGAGCGATTCTCGATGGCGATCCTCGCCATTCAGACCTCCTCCTACCGGAACGCGGTCAGCCGCTTGCACCGTCGTGTTTCCCAGGAGATGTGGTCCGGATTATGGCCGCAGCTCCCAGTCTGGGAGGTTCCGATTACCTCCATCACCAACGGTGTCCACCTGCGTACGTGGCTGAACACGGACCTCGCAGACCTGTACGACCACTACCTCCAGCCCGATTGGCGTGAACAGTACGACGACCCGGCCACATGGGACATGCTCGACGAGATTCCGGACCAGGAATTGATCGAGGTGCACCGCAGGCGGAAACGGCGACTCATTAACTTCATCCGCGAGCGTCAGGTATCCTGCGCGCTCGCACGAAAAGCCTCGGCGAGCGAAGTGCAGCGGGTGTCGGAAGTGCTCGATCCGGATTCCTTCACGATCGGATTCGCACGCCGCTTCGCCACCTACAAGCGCGCTACGCTGCTGTTTCGGGACGTCAACCGGCTCAAGCGCATCCTGTGCAATCCGAACATGCCGGTGCAAATCGTGGTGGCCGGTAAGGCACATCCGAAAGACCATCCCGGCAAGATGCTGATCCGGGAAATCGTGCAACTCTCGCGCGATCCGGAAATCTCCAAACGCCTCGTCTTCGTGGAAGACTACGGCATGCAGGTCGCGCGCGAACTCGTCCAAGGGGTCGACCTCTGGCTTAACAATCCGCGTCGCGGCGAGGAGGCGTGCGGCACCAGCGGCATGAAGGCCGGTTTGAACGGAGTGCTCAACCTGAGCATCCTCGACGGTTGGTTCGACGAAGCGTACGAGAACACCGGCGGGTGGGCGATCGGTGACCGGGAACGCTACTTCGAGGATCAGGATGAATTGCACGCCCGGGCGATTTACTCGCTGATTGAGAATGAGATCGTGCCGATATACTACCAGAGCCGGCACCACGACGGTCCATCGGACTGGGTGCGGCGGATGAAGCAATCTATCAAGCACCTCAGCCGCCAGTTCAACTGCCGCCGGACGGTTGAAGAGTACCAGAGCCAGCTCTGGGACCCGGCGCACTTCGCTTATCACGAGATCCGGAAAACGGGGTTCGAGAAGATCCGCAAGAAAGCAGAGTGGAACACCAACGTCCTTAAGGTGTGGGACAGGGTGAACGTGGTGGAAATGGGACCGGCCCCGGACGGCGCCGTGATCAGCGGCCGGCCAATCCCGGTGCGGGTGGCCATCGATCTTGCCGGGCTCACTCCGGGTGACGTCAGGGTGGAGGCGGTGATCGGCCGCGTAGGACCGAGCGGCCGTCTGGAGGATACGGAAGTGATGGCGCTGCCTGCCGTCGAACAGCGCGAGTCGGTATACGTGTTCGCCAGTCAGATTCTGCCTCAGCAGACCGGAAGGCTCGGATACACTCTGCGCATCGCTCCGAATCACTACGACGATCCACTGACCCGGCCCTGCCATCCACTCCTGAAGTGGGTGACGGACCTGCAGGGCCGCTGACGCAAAGGGAACGCTGGCTTGATTTCGCTTTCGTCCCGTCCCTACAATGAAGTAGACAAGGAGGCCGCATGAGGTCTATTGGCTTGCCTGAGCTTCTTATCATTTTGGGAATCGCCGTCCTGCTCTTCGGCGGCCGCAAGATTCCCGAGGTGGCCAAGGGTTTGGGTGAAGGAATCCGCAACTTCAAGAACGCCCTGAAAGGCGAGGAAAAGACCGAGGAAAAGAAGCAGGCATAGGCTTCCTGGCGCCGCTCGCAAGCTGGGCGGTAGCAACTCCGGTTTTCAAGAAACGAAAAACCCCGCGAGTGATCGCGGGGTTTTGCTTTTGTTAGGTGTTTCCGCCGGCTACTTCTTCTTCGGCGGGACAATGGTGTCCCGGACCACTTTGGCGACGCGGAACTTCACGACCTTCTTCGCCGGGATCTTGATCGCCTCACCCGTCGCGGGGTTGCGGCCCATGCGCGCCTTACGGTCCACCCGAACCAGCCGGCCGATGCCGGGCATCACGAAAACGCCGCTCTTCTTGGTCTCGGAGACCGCGATAGAAGCGTACGTGTCGAGGAACCCTTTGGCAGCTTTGTTGCTTACCCCGGTGGTGGCAGCAATTTTCTTCACCAGCTGGGTCTGCGTCATCCGTTTGTCAGCCATATACCTCCTTCAAAATTCTCCCGAATTGAACTTGACGATTGGCGCCCCGAATCATAACGCCGCCGCGCCGATTCCGCAGTGCGCCTTCACGTTCGCAAAACGCTACCTAATGATAAGGGATGCCAGAAAAGAAGTAAAGAAAAATGTGCACGAAAAGCCCGAAAATCGGGCCTTTTCGGAACACAGGGGTCTTCGGGAGCCCATTACACGGGCCTTTGGACCGCTCCTTGCCGAAGCCGCGGCGTCGCGGTTATCGTGTTCGATATGAGCGTATGCTTCCGAACGCGCGCGCTTGCGGCATTCATCATCACGATCGCAGTGGTATCGGGATGGATACTTTTTGGCCGCCGGAACCCGCGGGACCCGCTTCAATCCCTCCCTCCGATCATCGTCTGGGCGTGGGAGCGTCCTGAGAACCTTGGTTTCCTTAACCCCGCCGAGGCCGCCGTAGCGTACCTGGACCGCACCATCGTGCTTCGCGGCGAGGTTGTCGAGGTGAGGCCGCGCCTTCAGCCCGTGCGGCTCCCGCCGCGAGCCATGGTCATCGGTGTCGCACGCGTCGAAACTGAGTCCCCAGCGCTGTCCCCGTCTCAACAGACCGATACGGTGTCCGCACTCGCGCGGATGGCGGAACAGCCTGGTCTCTCAGGCATCCAGATCGATTTCGACGCCGCGATTTCCGAACGCCGGTTCTATCGAAAGGTGCTCGAAGAGCTCCGCCAACGCCTGCCGCCGCGACTCCCGCTCTCAATCACAGCCCTCGCGTCCTGGTGCCTGGATGATAACTGGCTCGCAGGCCTGCCGATTGACGAAGCCGTTCCGATGCTCTTCCGAATGGGCCCGGACGATCGCCATATCCGTACGCTGCTGCGTGGAGGCCGTGAGTTCACCGAACAAGCGTGCCGGCACAGCACCGGCGTGTCCACCGACGAACCATTTCCGCCACTGCGGCGGGACCGCCGAGTGTACGTCTTTCATTCCAGGCCGTGGACGCAGCCCGCATGGGAGACAATCGTCAGACGGGTCAAGTCATGGCAGTAAGAGCCGGTATGATCCTCGCCCTTGCCGCACTGGCCCTTCTGCTGCTTTTACGGCCCACGCCGCTCCGCAGTTGCGGCCCATTTTTCGAGCATGCGGTCTTCACGTTCTCGGAGAGCCTTTCCCTCGATGACGCAGCCCGGGGCCGCTGGGATATTATCCAGCCGGGGTTCCGGCATGTGAGCCTGATCCTCGCGTACCGATACTTAACAGGCGCCGGGCTGACGGACGAAGAGCACAATTCCGTAGCGCCGACACCTCGCGTGCTCAGTCCGCAGGAAGCTCGAGATGCTTGGCCACCCGGAGTCGCCCAATGGCTGCGTGCCCGCGCAAAGGTACCCGGCGCCGCCCCGGTCCGCGACGTGCAAGTGTTCCGGCAGTTCGGGCAATACCAGTATTTTCATAACTGTCTTGAAGACGCCTTCGCCAACGCCTCGCGCACGCTCGACGACAGAGTGCGGCAGTTCGGCCCGGCGAACACGGCCGTGGCCGAATGGCTCCGCGGTCAGGACACGGTATTTCGTAACTGCGGGGGAGGCTCGGAGGTTCCGTCTGCCGCATCGACTGAAACGCCGGCCATCATCAGGGCAGATCGCAACTACCAGACCGCCGCTGCCCGTTTCTATGCGATGGATTTCGAGCGCTCCGAGTCGCTGTTCCGCGCCATCGCGTCGGATTCCGAGTCGCCGTGGCGAGAAATCGCGCCCTATCTTGCCGTGCGCGCCATGATCAGGAGGGCTACGCTGGCCGACGGGCAGTCCGACATGGCACTGCTCGCCCGCGCTGAATCCGAGCTGCGCCGCCTGGCGGATGACCCCCGACACCGGGCGAAAGATTCCGTGCGTGCGCTGCTCCGTTTCGTCGAACTGAGGCTGCATCCTGACAGGAAGCTGGCGGAACTCTCGCTTTCCGCCACAGCGAGGAATGCCGGACCGCGATTGGCTCGCGAGGTGACCGACTTTCATTACCTCTTCGACCGGTTGCCCGCCCTCCCCCGCCCGAAAAATCTGGAGGATCTCCCGGACTGGCTTCTCACCTTTCAGGCGAAGAACCGGGAGTCGTTCGACCATTCTTTCGACCGGTGGAAGTCAATGCGGTCACTGCCTTGGATTCTAGCTGCTCTCACAAAGGCGGCTCCAGAGGATTCGGCTATCCCGGAACTTCTGAGCACGGCCGAGCGGATTCCCGGGGACTCTCCTGCCTATGTCACAGCCGCCTTCCACAGCCAGCGGCTTCTGGCCGGTTCCGGGCACGCCGAGGAGGCGCGCAGCAGGCTCGACGCCCTACTGTCCGCGAAGCCTGCCCGATACAGCAACTCGGCGAGGAATCTCCTCCGGGCCCAGCGCATGAAACTGGCGCGTAACCTCCGCGAGTTTCTGGCGAACGCTCCGCGGACGCCGGTGGGAGGCGAGTTCATCGGTCTCGGCGGAGAAGGATCTGTCGTCCCCGATGCGGCAAAGCCCCAATTCGATGCTGACGCTGCCGCGGTACTGAACGAAAGACTTCCCCTGGCCCTGCTGGCTGAAGCAGCCGGCTCCGGAGTGCTACCGGCCTCGCTGCGGGCAGATGTCGTGCAGGCCACCTGGACAAGAGCGGTGCTGTTGGACGACCACCGCACGGGAACGGCGCTGGCGAAAGTGCTTGCCACATTCGCATCGAGCCTCGAGCGGGATCTTGCCGCTTATCGAAACGCCAAGGAGGGAGACGCCCGCCGGTTCGCCGCCGTCCTTCTAATCCTTCGCAATCCCGGTCTCCGGCCCTACGTGACTCCGGGCTATGCGCGGTCCGCAGCACGCGAGGAGATCGATAACTTCCGCGACAACTGGTGGTGCGGTTTCGAGGCGAAAACGGAAGCGGCGGGTTTCTCCTTCAACCATTACCTCATTCACTCCGAGCTGAGTGCGCCTCTCCGAATGCTCTACCTGTCAGGCTCTGTGGACTCCCCAGGGTTCCTGAGCGGGGACGCGAAGAGGCAGGCGGAAGCGGAGCGGAAGCGAATGGCGTCCCTCGCCACCGCACCGAACCACCTCGCTGGTCAGGCAATCCGCTGGGTGCTCGCGAATCCGCAAGACCCTCGCGTTCCCGAGGCACTCCATCTGGCAGTTCGCGCCACCCGATACGGGTGCGTTGATGCCGCGACCAGCCGGTTCTCACGCCAGGCTTTCGATCTGTTACACCGCCGCTACCCTAAGAACGTCTGGGCGCGAAAGACGAGGTACTGGTTCTGAGAGGCTACCTCACCGGCTAGCTGCGGCGACCGGAACGGAAGTAGCGAGGATTGCCAGCCCGTTCAGGGGCAACCCGAGGAGTCTCCGTACATCGACCTCAAGGCGGTCCCGGGTGTCAGAGTGTTCCTTCAGGAACAGACGTGCGTTCTCGCGACCTTGGCCGATCCGCTCTCCCTTGTAACTGAACCACGAGCCGCTCTTCTCGACGAGATTGTGCGTGGTGGCCAGGTCCAACAGGTCGGCATCGCGCGAGATTCCTTCGCCGTAGAGCAGATCCACTTCCGCCTCCCGGAACGGGGCCGCCACCTTGTTTTTCACGACCTTGACCCTCGTGCGGCTGCCAACAACCTTGTCCCCCTCCTTCAAGGTGGAAATCCGGCGGACATCGAGCCGGACAGAGCTGTAGAACTTGAGCGCCCGGCCTCCAGTGGTCGTCTCCGGGCTGCCGAACATCACACCGATCTTCTCCCGAATTTGGTTAATGAAAACGAGGCAGGCGTTGTTGCGTGCCACCGTGCCGGTGAGCTTGCGGAGCGCCTGGGACATGAGCCGGGCCTGAAGGCCGACGTGGTTGTCGCCCATCTCCCCGTCCAGTTCGGCCTTAGGCACCAGCGCTGCCACCGAATCCACAACCGCGACGTCGATCCCGCCGGAACTTACGAGCGCGGCGGTAATCTCCAGGGCCTGCTCTCCGAAATCCGGTTGGGACACCAGGAGGTTGTCGACATCGACCCCGAGTTTCCTCGCGTACGCGGCGTCCAGCGCGTGCTCAGCGTCGATGAACGCGGCCGTCCCGCCCGCCTTCTGAGCTTCGGCAATCACTTGTAACGCGATGGTTGTCTTGCCCGACGATTCCGGCCCAAAGACTTCGACCACCCTGCCTTTTGGGAAACCGCCGACGCCTAGGGCAGCGTCCAAAGAGATTGAGCCACTCGGGATCACCTCGACGGGGACAACGTTGCCGGAGCCAAGCCGCAACACGGCGCCCTTGCCAAACTGCTTCTCCATCTGCACTAAGGCGAGGTCGATGACACGACGGCGTTCTTTTTCGTCCACGAGTACTTCGTGTCCCGACGACGGGAATTCTCTCACCAAGTTCTATGCGTACAATCGCAAGGATGGGCCTCATGAATTCCTTCGCGTACTTGATCCTGATCGCTTTCGCCGTCCCCCTTCTGGCGGCGCCGCCTGACAGGACCGCCGGCCGCTACGCACTGATCCTCGAGGACCCGCCCGCGGCCGAGGTTGCCGCACAGTCCAAGGGAATCACGCCGCGTGCAGCCGCGGACCACTCCCGCAGGATCGAAGCCGCTCAATCCACATTGCGCAAGAACCTGGAGCAGCTTGGGATCCAGCCGACCGGCGCTGTCCAGCTTCTGCTCAACGCCGTTTTTGTGCGCTGCACTCCGGAACGGATCCCAGAGCTGAGTTCCCTGCCGGGCGTGAAGGGTGTCGTCCCGTTGCCGGACCTGAAGTTGAAGCTGAACGCCGCTGTTCCCGCCGCGAACGGACCTGCCGCTTGGAATCTGTTGGGGGGCGTCGGCAGCGCCGGGGCCGGCGTGAAGATTGCGGTGATCGATACAGGGATCGACTATCAGCACCCTGCCTTTCAGGATGCCTCCCTGCCCGTGCCGGCAGGCTACCCGAAATGCGACGGCTCGGACTGCGCCTTCACCAACCACAAGGTGATCGTCGCCCGGAGCTATGTTCGCCTGGTTGCGACCGGGACCCAGCCCAACCCAGCAGCCGATTCCCGTCCCGATGACCTGTCGCCGCGCGACCGCGTCGGTCACGGAACTGCGGTGGCGACAGCAGCAGCCGGATGGACGAGCACCGGCCCACTCGGAACCATAACCGGCATGGCGCCGAAAGCGTACCTCGGCAACTACAAGGTGTTCGGATCGCCTGGCGTCAACGACGGCACGTCGGGCGAGGCAGTGATCTCGGCGCTCGAAGACGCCCGGAAGGACGGGATGGACATCGCGGTCCTTTCGCTCGGAGGCTCGGCCTTCACCGGCCCGCTTGACGAGGGGGCGGCGTGCGGAGCGCCTCCGGGCGTTCCCTGCGATCTTCTTGCACGCGCGGTGGAGAACGCCGTGCAGGCGGGATTGACCGTCGTTGTGGCGGCGGGCAACGAGGGCAACGACGGTGAGAAGTCACCCACGCTGAACTCGGTCAGTTCTCCAGCGACGGCGCCATCGGCGGTCGCGGTCGGTGCGGTTTCGAGCCCTCGTACGTTCACCTCCAGCGTGCGGGTGGCCGGCGGCGCGGTGCCCGAGAACCTCCGCGTCATCTCCGCTGTCTTCGGAGACGGTCCGGCGCTCTCCCGGACGCTCACCGCTCCGTTGAAAGACATCACAAAGCTCGGCGACGACACCGGGCTGGCTTGCTCAGCCAACTTGCCGCTCGAGTCCTTGCGGGGCGCCCTGGCTCTGATCCAGCGCGGCGACTGCCTGTTTCTGGTGAAGTTGCTCAACGCCCAGCAGGCCGGCGCCGTGGGCGTTGTGTTCTACCAGCCGGACAGCGTCGATGAACTCATCAGGCCTGGTGGTTTGACGGGAACCACTATCCCTGCCGTGATGATCGGCAACTCCGCCGGGCGCGCTCTGAAGCAGTATCTGGCCTCAAACGCTGACGCACCCGTCACTCTGGATCCGTCTCTGATTGCGGTCTCGGGCGGAGCCCCAAACACGATGGCGACGTTCTCGTCTCGTGGACCGTCGGCGGGCGAATCGGCGATTAAGCCGGAAATCGTGGCGACCGGGACGACAATGTACATGGGGACGCAGAAATTCGACCCGAACGGTGTGATGTACGACGTCTCTGGATTTACCGTCGCCCAGGGCACCAGTTTTTCGACTCCGCTCGTTGCTGGTGTGGTCGCACTGGTAAAGCAGAAGAACCCAGGCTTCAACCCGGCGGACTTGAAGTCGGCCGTGGTGAACACGGCCACGGCAGACGCCACCGATGGTGGTGTGCCCGTGGGAGCCGTCGCACAGGGTGGAGGACGGCTGGACGCCCGGACGGCGGTACAAGCCGGCTTCACGGCCGAACCATCAACGCTCTCGTTTGGGGTTCTGCGGTCCGGATCGCTGCCACGAACGCAGGGGCTTACCCTACACAACCGTAGGACTTCTCCGCTCGATCTGACTCTTTCGATGACACCCTTGGGACTCCTGAGTCTCGACCAGACTGTGGTGACCATTCCCCCCGGCCAAAGTGTGAATGTTCTGGCGACGCTGTCCGGCACCCTGCCGCCGGCCGGTTCCTATGAAGGCGCCGTCAGTATTCAGGGCGGTGGCACGACGTTGCACGTGCCGTATCTGTACCTTGTCGGTGACGGCGTCGGGTACAACCTGCTCGTACTCTCCGGCAGCGGCTTCGTCGAGGCTGTGGGCAGTACCATCCCCGGACGTGGGCTTTCCTTCAAGCTGACCGATCAATACGGTGTTCCGGTTCAGGGTGCGCCGGTGCAGTTCAGTGTCGTGCGGGGAGGTGGTGCAATTCTCGCGGCGAATTCACAGACCGACGCGTATGGTGTCGCCAGGGCTCAGGCGGTCCTTGGCCCAGTGGCTGGTATTCAGCAATTCAGCGCCGTTTCCGGCGGGCTGACGGCGATGTTCAGTGGCGGCGCCCGCGTGCGGCCGACGATCCAAACAAACGGGATTGTCAATGCCGCGAGCTTCAAAGCCGGAGCTGGCACCGCTCCGGGGTCCTATGTGTCCATCTTCGGCAGTGCGCTGGCCGACGAGATACTCTCGACGCCGTCCACCTCGCTTCCTCTGTCCC
>JAEHDI010000658.1 GCA_016880505.1 Bryobacterales bacterium
AAAAAGGACGTGGCCGGAGGCGGGAACCCGCGCGACATCAAAGTGCTGTTTGCGCGCGAGATCGTAACGCGCTTCCATGGCGCTCAGGCCTCCGGGGCGGCCGCAGCCGATTTCGAGGCGCGTTTCAGGCACGGCGATCTGCCCGAGAACATCCCAGAAATCACGGTGACGATTCCCGGCGGAAGCCGCCAATCTCCCGGCCAAGTCGCCGAGCTGGCGATTGCGAAGGTGCTCAAGGAATCGCAGCTCGTATCCAGCATGTCCGAGGCCTTGCGGATGATCGAGCAGGGAGGGGTGCGTATCAACGGAGAAAAAGTCGCGGACAAGGCACTGACCGTAAAGGGGGGCGAGACCTTCGTCCTTCAGGTGGGCAAGCGCAAGTTCGCTCGGGTGACACTCGCCTAGCTCGGGATACGGCGGCAGCCGCCTGACTTCATCCGCGAAGCCGGCCGTCCTCCATTTCCCGGCGTGATGCCTTGTGCTATCGTTGTCGGCAGCTGAGGAGCCTCGCCCTATACCGGCGGTGGACCCGGGCCCACCAAAAGGAGGACAACAACATGAAGTCTCGCACCTGCCGTTTGTTGCAGAGATCCGCCCTCGCCGCAGCCATAGCCGGCATCTCGGCCCCGGCCTCGGCGGCGTTTTTCGCACTCGCCGAGCAGAGCGCATCAGGCATCGGGACCGCCTTCGCTGGGGGTGCCGCGATCGCCGAGGACGCCAGCACCGTGTGGTACAACCCGGCAGGCATGACACGCCTGACACGCCCGCAGCTCGTCGTTTCTGGTCATTACATCGACCCGAGCTTCAAGGCCAACGTAATCAGCGCGAGTAGTGTCAGCGCCGGACCCCTCCCTAGTTTCCCAATCAGCGGAGGCGCCGGAAAGGATCCGGGCGAATCGGCGTTCATCCCCAATTTGTACTATACGCATCCGCTAACCAAGGAGTTCTCCGTCGGCGCTGGAATCAACGCCCCATTCGGCCTGGCGACGGAGTACGACAACTCATGGGCGGGGAGATACCACGCCATAAGGTCGGATATCAAGACCATAAACTACAATGTCGGTGGCGCATACAAATTCAGCGACGTATGGTCCGGCGGCGTCGGCGTCAACTATCAGTCGCTAACGGCCGAGCTGAGCCAGGCGATCGATTTCGCCACCCTGTGTTCTCTCGCTGGCGCGAGCGCCGCCTGCGGTGCTGCGGCCGGTTTCAACCCGGGTACCAACCCCAATGACGGTTCGGGGAAGGTCACTGCTGACAGCAATGCCTGGGGCTACAACCTCGGCCTGCTCGCGCAACTTCCGAACGATTTTCGAGTGGGGATCGCGTACCGTTCGAAGATGAGTCACAGCTTGAAGGGAAATTTCGACGCTACGGTGCCGACGCCCGCAGGTGCCGCTGGAGTTGCCACGGCCAATGTGGCCAACGGGTTTGGCATCGTGGATTCAGGCGCCAAAGCCGATGTGGTATTGCCAGCGACTATCTCGGTCAGCTTTTATCAGCAGGCCGGCCAGTGGGGCCTCATGGCGGACATCACCAGGACGAATTGGAGCTCGCTGCCGGAGCTGCGGATCAAGTTCGACTCGAACCAGGCCGATTCGGTGGTGACCCTGGGTCTGCAGAATAGCTACCGATACTCCGTTGGGGCAACGTACAAGCTGAATCAGGCCTGGATACTGAGGGGCGGCCTCGCCTACGATGAGTCGCCCGTGACGAGCAGTGCAGACAGGACACCGCGCCTGCCTGATGCGGATCGGACTTGGGTCGCCGTCGGCGCGGGTTGGCAGGTGTCTCCCAGCCTGGCCTTCGATTTCGGATACGTCTACATCAGGGTGGACGGCGCGCAGGTCAGAAAGACCGCCAGTGCCGCTCCACCCAACGAGAACGTGTCACGCGGAAACCTCTCGGTGGATTACACCGGGACGATCCAGATTCTGAGTGC
>JAEHDI010000077.1 GCA_016880505.1 Bryobacterales bacterium
AATTGAGTGTACTGTCCCGGTTTTTTTGGCGCTGGTTGGGCAGGGTGGGATGGCGCAGCCCATGCGCGTACTGGACCTGAACACCGGCGAGAGTGCTGAAGTGGCATGGGAGGCCGGCGCCAAGGCCCAGGTAGAATTGCTGGAGCGCTCGGCGGTCGCCGACAACGTCAGGGATGCAGTGCGCGTCGCCAACGTCCGCGTCAAGGTCAACCGGGAGGAGATCCGCCTGGTGTGTGGAACCTACCGCTTGCCAGTGACCGTTGCCGGCGTCCAGATCGACTGCGCCGTGACGAAAGACCTCCTCCGGAACAGCCGAACCAACCCATGGGGCCTACGCAAGGACGCGCGTCTGCGATTGTGGCCTGCCGGGTCTCCTTTGCTAGCTCCGGGAACTTACACGTATCCGGTGAAGCAGCGATGGTTCGCGACCGATACGCAGATGGCGAACGAACCCTCGTTTGTGGACGGCTCGGAGGAGCCGGGCGGGCGGAAAATCTACTACCACTACGGGCTGGACATCGGCGGCGCGGAAGGCTTGACCGAAGTCGTATCGGCGACCGACGGGCGTGTGGTGGTCCGGGGCAGGACCGCGCTTCCCGAGTACGTGAAGAGTCCGTACACAGAGGTGAGTTACGACGGCGTGATTGTTTTGGATGATCGCGGCTGGTTTCACTGGTACTTTCACCTGGCCTCGATCGATGCCGGAGTGGAACTCGGGAAGAAAGTCCAGATGGGGCAGCGAATCGGGCTCATCGGCAAAGAAGGCAGTGCAGGTTGCTGGTCCCACTTGCATTACGAGATCCGCGGCCCGCAGCCTTCCGGGGAAGCGGGCATCGTGGAAGGTTACGCATTCCTCCGGGAGGCGTACGTGAATGAGTATCACCCGAAGATCGTCGCAGTGGCCCGTCCCCACTCCTTCGCATGGGTGGGGGAGCCTGTGACGCTGGACGGCAGCCGCTCGTGGGTGGACTCCGGACGAATCGTTCGGTACCAGTGGACACTCAGCGACGGCTCCCGGGCGAGCGGCCCGACCGTCACTCGGAAATACCGGAAACCGGGAACGTACAGCGAGATCCTCCAAGTGACGGACAGCCGCGGGCTGATCGCCTATGACTTCGCGGTGGTGCAGACCGTCGAGCAGCAGAGCCCGAAGCCGGACACGGAGGAGCGTGTGCCGCCGACGATTCATGCCTCCTTCTGGCCGGCGCTCAATGTCCGCGCGGGAGACCCGGTGACATTTCTGGTGCGCACGTGCCGGACCACATTCGGACACGAAATGTGGGACTTCGGAGACGGCAGCGCCCCAGTGACCGTCACCTCCGATGGATGCGCTGAGGAAAAGGCCAAGGAAGGATACGCGCGGACACAGCACGTTTTCAAGAAGCCGGGCGACTACATCGTGCGCGTAGAGCGCGCGAACGAACGCGGCGAGAAGGCAACCGCTCACGTCTGGGTGCCAGTCCTGAAGTAAACGGCGCTCAGATTTTCGGCAGCTCGTAGCCTTTGCGGCGCGGGCGGGAGAGCAGGGCGTTGGCCTGTTCGTCGCCGATGAAGCGTTCGGCTACCGGGTCCCACTGGAGCTTACGGCCAAGGTCGCGGCACATGTTCACCAGGTGGCAGAGCGTGGTGGAGCGGTGTCCGACCTCGGCGTGCGCGTTGGGGAGTTTCCCGGTGCGGATGCAGTCGAGGAAGTTCCCGATGTGGTAGCGGTTCTCGCCGGGACCTTCCGGAGTGTCGGGCGGCGCGTCCTTGAGCAGGTCGGGCGGATCGGCGACACACGTGCCGCGCTTGATCTCGATCTTCCCTTTCTCGCCGATGAAAATCGCGCCGAGGTCCGCGTGATCTCGCTTGGGTCCTTCCATCTTGAGCAGCGAGCCGTTGGCGTAACGCGCAGTGACAGCAGCGGTGAGCGACTCGGACTCCGGCCATAGCTCGACGGGGCCGGTGTCATCGGTCCCGAGGGCGCACTGCACCTGGTCGAGCGAGTGCGTGCCCCATCCGGTTACGCCCCAGGACTGGCCGGCACCGTCGTAGTCCCACCACAAGGCCCAATTCCGCCGGAGTTGAGAGTGATAGGGGCGCAGCTCGGTCTGGTTGCACCACTGGTCCCAACCGAGGCCCTCGGGGATCTGTTGTGCCGGCTTCGGATACCAGCCGGCGGGCGGCTCGAAGTTGCAGGTGATGACGGTGTGGATCTTGCCGAGAATGCCCTCGCGGATCATTTTGCTGGCCCAGGCGTTGACCGGGATGGAGCGCTGCTGCGTGCCGGTCTGGAGGACCCGGTTGTAACGCTTCACCGCGTTCACCAGCGTTCGGCCTTCGGCGATAGTGAGCGTGAGCGGTTTCTCTCCATAGACGTTGAACCCGGCCTGCAACGCGTGAATCATGATGAGCACCCGCGCGTGCGTGGTGGTTTCCACAAAGACCGCGTCGAGTTTCTCCTTGTCGAGCATGCGGCGGTAGTCGGGGTATTTTCGCCACTTTTCCCCGCTGGGCTTGATTTTCGCGGCCGTCTCGTACTGAGGGGGGAAACAGTCGGCGGCCGCTACGATGTCGGCGCCGGGGAACTCTTCGTGCTCGATCAGCCAGCGGGCGCGCCCGCCGAGGCCGATAAAGCCGATCTGAATCCGGTCGTTTGCGCCGGCGCGTCCGGCACCGCCTAACACGTGCGACGGCACGAATAAGGGAGCCGCGGCCAGGCCCGCCTTCAAGACATCTCGCCTTTTCATCGGGTTCGCCTCCGGAGATAACGTATCACTGTAACTCTGGCGGCTGGTAGACTGGTAACTGACCGCTCCCTTCGGTCGCGGCTCTGTTTTGTGATTTCCTCTGAATTCGTATCCCGCAGAAAGCTTGTCACCGCCGACCTTGCGCGCCGGCGGCTGGACCTGTTGCTCGTTTCGAAGCTGGTCAACATCCGTTATCTGACCGGGTTCACCGGAAGCAACGCGCTGCTCCTGCAGTCTCCGGATGGGGCCGTGCTGTACACCGACGGGCGGTACAGGGTTCAAGCGGCCGAGGAGACGGAATGCACGGTGAAGGTTGTGCAGGGATCGCTGATCCCGCGCGTGGCGAAGTCGCTGCCTCGGGGAAGGCTCGGCTTTGAAGCGGCTCACCTGACGTTTGACGCCTACCGGACTCTAAAGGCGCACCTGCCGTCAAAGGTTGCGGCGATGCCTGTCGAGGGGCTCGTGGAAGAGCACCGAATGGTGAAGAGCGAGGCGGAGATCGAAACAATGCGGCGCTCCGCCGCGCTGGCTTGGAATGCCTTCGAGCAGACGCTGCAGCACGTCCGCCCGGGCATACGGGAATTGGATCTGGCGGCCGAACTCGACTACCGGATGCGGCGGCTGGGCGCGGAGTCGCCGGCATTCGAGACGATTGTCGCGTCCGGCGTGCGGTCGGCGCTGCCTCACGCGAGTCCGACGGCGAAGGCGCTGGGAAACGGGGAGATTCTGCTGATCGACATGGGCGCGTTCCTCGAAGGCTATGCGAGCGACATGACGCGGACCATTTTCCTGGGCGCGGCACGGCCGAAAGCGAAGCGGCTCTACCGCGCGGTGCTCGAGGCGCAGCGGGCGGCGCTGGAGGCGGTTCGGGAGGGGACGGCGGCAAAGAGCGTGGACCGGGCGGCCCGCCGGGTGCTGCGCACGGCCGGCCTGGAAAGGGCCTTCGTCCACTCCACAGGGCACGGCCTCGGCCTGGAAATCCATGAATCTCCAAGAGTTGCCAGAAAAGTCGGGATACAGCTCAAGGCGGGTATGGCAATCACTGTCGAGCCTGGCGTATACTTGCAGGGATTCGGCGGAATTCGTATTGAGGACACGATCGTCGTAAACCGCGGCGGCTGTGAGATCCTCACCCCGGCCTCCAAGGAGCTGATCGAACTCTGAACACTCCCGAATCCAGCAGTTTCGAATCCATGACCATCGACGAAATTCGAGAACTCATCAAAGTAGTCACCGAGACAGGTGTGGCGGAACTGGAGGTGCAGCGTGGCGATAACCGCGTGCGCATCCTCCGGAATGCGCCGGTTGCCAGCCAGCAACATATCGTGGTGCCAGCCATCACGGCGGCCATGCCCGCGCCGATTCCCGCCGCGAACCCGTATCCGGACGCGACGCCGACAGCGGCCCCCGCGCCCGGGACCGATGAAGCGGAAGCCGTAACCGACGACAATTCCTTGATCGTCGTGAAATCACCGATCGTCGGCACTTACTATGAAGCGCCGTCGCCGGGCGCGCCGCCGTTCGTGCAGACCGGCGACATTGTGCATCCGGGCCAAGTGCTCTGCATCATCGAATCGATGAAGCTGATGAACGAGATCGAGGCGGAGATCGCCGGCGTGGTCGTCAAGAGACTGGTTGCCAATGCGCAGCCGGTGGAATACGGCGAGGCGCTGTTTGCCGTCCGTCCGCTGTAAGCCAGGGCAGCCGGATTCGTTTCTATGTTCAAGAAAGTACTGATCGCCAACCGGGGAGAGATCGCGCTCCGGGTGATTTGCGCCTGCAAGGAACTCGGCGTCCGCACGGTTGCGGTGTATTCGGAGGCCGACCGCAACAGCTTGCACGTCCGTTTCGCGGACGAGGCGGTTTGTATCGGGCCGGCGAAGAGCGCACTGAGCTACCTGGACATCCCGTCGGTCATCAGCGCCGCGGAGATCACCAACGTCGACGCGATTCACCCGGGCTACGGTTTTCTGAGCGAAAACGCCGACTTCGCCGAGGTATGCGAGCTTTCCAACATACGCTTTATCGGCCCGCGGCCGGAGGTGACCCGGCTGATGGGAGTCAAGGACAAGGCGCGCACGGCGATGGCGGCGGCGGGAGTGCCCGTGCTGGCCGGCTCGGACGGCGTTCTGAAGTCGCCGGAAGAAGCGGAAAAGATGGCGGGCCAGATAGGTTACCCGGTGATTCTGAAGGCCTCGGCCGGTGGCGGCGGACGCGGCATGCGCATCGTGCGCGAACCGGCCGAACTCGCCGGCCTGTTCGCACAGGCACAGCAGGAAGCCGGGGCGGCGTTCTCGTCTCCCGACGTCTACCTGGAGAAGTACGTCGAGGCGCCGCGGCACATCGAGTTTCAGGTGCTGGCCGACCAGTACGGGAACGTCGAGGTGTTTCCGGAGCGGGAATGCTCGATCCAGCGGCGGCACCAGAAACTGGGGGAGGAGTCGCCGTCACCGAAAGTGACAGCGGAACTGAGGGCGCGGGTCGCGGCGAGCCTGCGCGAGGCGCTGCACGCCGTGGGCTACACGAATGCTGGCACGGTCGAGTTCCTGATGGACGAGAACGGCGAACTGTACTTCATCGAGGTGAACGCCCGAATTCAGGTGGAGCATCCGGTCACCGAATTCATTACCGGCGTGGACCTGGTGAAGGGCCAGATTTTAGCCGCTTCCGGAGCGCGGATGGACGAGATCCTGAGCGGGCCGGTGAGGATTCACGGGCACGCGATCGAGTGCCGGATCAATGCCGAGAACCCTGAGACGTTCGCACCTTCGCCGGGGCGCATCACGGCGCTGAACATTCCGGGAGGGATGGGCGTCCGCGTCGACACCGCTGCGTACTCCGACTGTGTAATACCTCCGTATTACGATTCGCTGGTCGCCAAGCTGATCACGCACGGCCGCGACCGGGCGGAAGCGATCGCCCGGATGCACCGCGCCCTGGAGATGTTCGTGGTGGAGGGGATTTCCACATCGATTCCGCTTCACCAGCAGATCATGGCCGATCCGGACTTCCAGGCCGGCAACTTCGACACGAATTTCATCTCCCGTTTCCTCGCCGCCCGAGAGACGGCGTCGAAGCGTTGAGAGGACTGGCGAGATCGCCCATCCCAACCATCGGGATCGCCCTGTGCCAGACATACGCGACCGTGACACTGCCGTTCCGCCCGATGCACACGCGGGCGCTGGGATTGTCGATCGAGACGTTCGCGCTGTGTTCCTGGGTAGCAGCGGTGCGGCACCAGGCCCATCAGGATGCGCTGGAGGCGGCTGAAGCACTCGCGGGGGCGCGCACACGATTGCTGCTCGCCGAGAGCACGGCATCGCTGGGGCGGCTGGCGGCGGGGTTGCTCCACGAGCTGAAC
>JAEHDI010000659.1 GCA_016880505.1 Bryobacterales bacterium
ACCCGCCATCTCCATCGATGTGGCGTACCACCCAACCAGCGGCATCACGATCGACACACCCATCGCCGCGAGCCTGCGCGAGACGTACCGGTAAACGATGTAGAGCTCCTCCGGCGGAGTCGCACCGAGGCTGTTCACGAGGACCGACACTCGATCGCCGGATTGAAGCGGCATGTCTTTGGTCAGGACGGTCACCATCTCCTCGGCGATCTCATCCGCAGGACGGATCGGACCACGCCGCACGCCCGGCTCACCGTGGATCCCCATGCCGAATTCCATCTCGCCGTCGCCGATCTCGAAAGTCGGACGCCCGGCCGCCGGAACGGTGCATGGCGTGAGTGCGACTCCGATCGAGCGGCACGAATCCACCGCCTTCCGCGCGACCGCCTCTACCTCATCGAGGCTCGCCATAGCTTCGGCTTTCGCTCCGGCCAGTTTGTAGGCATAGACGAGCCCCGCGACGCCGCGACGCTTGTCACGCTCCGCGGGCCCCGCACTGGCGACATCGTCCGCCACCAGCACAGTCGCCGTGCGGATATCCTCCATGTCCACCATTTCGGCGGCCATTTCGAAGTTCATGACGTCGCCGCCGTAGTTCCCGAACAGGAGCAGGACGCCGGCTCGGGCATCGGCGGCACGAATTGCCTCCGCCATCTGATCCGCCGACGGAGAAGAGAACACGTCGCCGATCGCGCAGGCGTCGAGAAGTCCCTTCCCGACGTAACCCGTAAACACGGGCAGGTGCCCGGAGCCGCCGCCCGAGACGATTCCAACTTTTCCGGACGCCGGCTTGGCCGCGCGTGCGATCACTCTGCCCGTCTCGCCGAGCTTCCGGTAGTACTCCGGATGGGCGGCACAGAGACCGTCCAGCATCTCGTCCACGTACGCAAAGGGTTCGTTCAGGATCTTCTTCATGATGGCTGTTCTCTCTCTCGATCATCCGGCAAACGGCGCCGGCGCTCCCGCTTTCGAGCGCGAATCGGCCGCGAGCCGCGCAAGCTTGACGGCGAGCGAGGATTCCTCAGGCGGGCAGGCCTCCGGCGCCTTCCGCTGGCGGCAGCACTCGACGAAGTACTCAATCTCGGCCTGGTACGGATCGACGGGCGCATCTGGCAAGACTTCCTTCCGCCCATCGGCCCAGTACACAGTGGCGGGCCGTCCCGCCGAGCTGAACTCGACCACGCCGTTGTCGCCCACAACCGTGTACTCCATCGAGAACGGATACTCGCCCCGGTGGTACCAGCCGCCCGTGATGCTCACCGAAGCGACGTGCGGATAGTGGAACTGCGCCATAAGAAAGTCCGTGCCGCCGGCCAGCGCCTCGTGCCCGCTGGCGGACACTGCCCGGGGAACGCCGAACAGGTGCAGAGCCATATCCACGTCGTGGATCAGCAGGTCGAAGACTCCGCCGCCGCTCACCGTCGAATCGAACTCCCAGGGAGCCCAGGTCGGCACGGCTGTGCGCCGGCGGAAGAAGGCCGAGCGGATCGTGCCGAGCCTGCCCGACTTCACCAGGGATGACAATCCCTGGTACGGCGGCATGAACCGCAGCACCTGCGCGACCATCAGGATTCGGCCGGCCCTGCGCGCCTCCTCGATCATCGCGTCAGCGAACTGCCCTTCGAGTGCCATCGGCTTCTCGACGAGCACGTCCTTGCCGGCGCGCAGCGCCTGGATCGTCACCTCAGCGTGCCACCGCGTGGGGAGGCAGATGTCCACTGCGTCCAGACCGGGGTCGGCCAGGATCTCGGCGACGGTTCGGTATTTCCGGATGCCGGTAAAGTCGAGCGCCTTTCCCGCCTCGCCGAGGTTGCCCTGTATGCCGCTCAGGTCGCCGGACAATCGCTTCTCGTCGGCATCCATCACCGCGGCAACCTGCACTCCGGGGATTCTCACCAGGCCGTTCCAGTGTGTACTCCCCATGAACCCAAGACCGAGCAAACCGATCCGCATCGTTTTCTCTCCCTCGTACCGGCCACGGGCTTGGCGATGCTGCCCGAAGCGAAGACAGTCTATCACCCGCGGAGGCGGTGGTTCACCGGGCCAGGCCTATTCGATCAGCCGCAGTTTCCCGAAGGCCTCCGGCATATGAAAACTCTCGTTCTGGGTGGGCTGCCAGGCCATAAAGGTTCGCTTCTTGCCCTGGATTCTGTACAGATTGATGCGGAATTCGCGTCCGGCTTGGGGAGGCCGCGGATCGATACTCGGAAAGGGGATCTTCATCTCGCCGTACCACACGCGGCGAGTGCGGTCGATGCGCGCCGCGGATTCCATGCCGGCGTTCCACTTATCATCGAAGACACCCGGTTCGGAGTTCTTGTTGACATCCAGATCGATCCATTCGCCTTGCGGCGAGAGCTCGAATTCCTTGTAGCGGCGGATGTCCTTGAGGTCCCAGCCGATGAACACCTCGGCGACGTCCAGATCCCAAAGCCCCCACGTGTCCCTTTTCGTCTGGGGATTCGGATTCATGTACAGGTCGTCGTACGGGCAGGTGAAGAGAAAGTAGAGGTTCGCTGGAGTCCACATTGAGCGGACCTCCGTGAGGAACGCCGTGTACTTCTCGCCGAAGCGGCCGGTTTCGAACGTCAGCACCGGCGAGTTCTTCCAGAATGAAGCCGTTGGGTCGGCGGTGGCGGGCGAGTCGGCCTTCGCGCGGCGGCTGGTCATGGTCTTCGAATCGGCAGCGCCGAGCGCGGCCGCAAACAGCCCTGAGAGGAAAATGCGTCGTGTCGTCATGCGGTTGTGTCAGTCGGGTATACTATCATGCCCTGATGAGATCGACGAT
>JAEHDI010000660.1 GCA_016880505.1 Bryobacterales bacterium
CCGATGTTCGCCGCATTTCTTTCCTCCGAGGAGAACCTGCGGAATCTGGATCGCTATCGCGAGATCAGCCGCCGCCTGGCCCTCGGACAAGCGGAACCCGAAGAGGCACGCCGCCTCGCCGGGGCGGGGAAGGCGATTGTCTGGATCGACTCCGGCCTGCATGCGACCGAGGTGGCTCCCTCGCAGCACGCGCCTCACCTCGCGTGGCGGATGGTCGCCGGGGAGACTGAAGAGATCCGCCGGATCCGCGAGAAGGTGATCCTTATTCAGGTGCCGTGCATCAACCCCGACGGCCTGGATTGGGTGGTGGAGTGGTACCGAGGGAACCTCGGCTCACCGTACGAACTCGCGCGCCTGCCTCGTCTGTATCAGAAGTACGCCGGCCACGATAATAACCGCGACTGGTTCATGATGAATCTCGAAGAGACACGACACGTCTCGCGTCTGCTCTTCCACGAGTGGTTTCCGCAAATCGTCTATAACCAGCACCAGTCTCCGGCGTTCCCGGCCCGCATTTTCGTCCCTCCATACTCGGATCCCCTGAATCCGAACATCCCCGCCGCGGTGATGGAAGGCATACATCTGATCGGCGCCGCCATGAAGGAGCGCCTCGCCCGCGAGGGCAGGGCAGGCGTGCTCTCCTACAACCAGTTCGACGCCTGGTGGAACGGCGGTCTCCGGACTGCCCCCGCGTTTCACAACATGCACGGGATTCTCACGGAAACGGCGCTATTCCTGTACGCGACTCCGCGTGAGTACATGAAATCGGAGATTCCCGAGCGCTTTGCTAGCGGCATCTCCGCCCGAGAGCCAAGCGTCTTCTACCAGCGTCCCTGGATGGGCGGAAAGTGGACGCTGCGCGACGCGATCGACTACATGCTGACAGCCGACTCCGCGATTCTTGACCTCGCCGCGAGCCGGTCCACGGAATTCCTGATGAAGGCGTACGACCTGGCGCGATCGTCGATCGAGCAGGGTCGCAAAGGATCGCCTTACGCGTACGTGCTCTCTCCAGAACAGTGGGACCGATCGACGGAGGCGGAGTTTCTGTGGCGTCTTTCTCTCGCTGGCATCGAAGTGAGGCGGGCGGCGGCGGAGTTTACGGCGGGAGGGAAACCGTACCCGAAGGGCACAGGGGTGCTCCTCGCCTCACAAGCGTTCCGGCCGTATCTGGTGGATCTGCTCGAACCGCAGAAGTACCCCGATCTCAAGACGGCCTCGGGAACGTCGAAACGTCCTTATGACGTTGCCGGTTGGACTCTGAGCATGCAGATGGGTGTGGCCGTCGACCGGATTGACACGCCTTTCGACGCGGAACTCGAGCTTCAGAACAAGATCGCAATTCCGCCGCCGTCGTTGGATCATCGGGAGAACTCCTCTTTTATCGCTACTGCCGAGCTGCTCGCCCAGGGGAAACGCGTCCGCTGGGGATCGAAGGGTGAGATTCATGTCGAGTCGACGGCCGGCGCCGCCGAGTTTGAGAAGGCTGCCTGGGAGTTGCGGCGGCCGAGAGTCGCTCTTTATGAGCCATGGTCGGCCAACATCGACACCGGCTGGACACAGTGGCTGCTCGACTCCTACCGGATCCCATACGCAGTCCTCCACAACAGCGACGTTGCCGCGAAGGACCTGCGTGCGCGATTCGACGCGATCATCCTGGCAAGTCAGAGCGCGTCGTCCATTCTGAACGGCGAACGGTTCGGGGAGGCCTCCTCGGGGCGGGAGCTCGAGGACCGGGCGTCGCCCGAGGTGAAGACCGCGCAGCGTCCGGAGTACACTGGCGGCATCGGTCCGCGGGGGCTGGCTGCGCTAGACGACTTTGCCCGTGATGGTGGGACCCTGATCGCACTGGACGACGCTGCCGATCTGCCGGTTCAGTTCTTCCCGCTGTCCGTGCGCAACGTCGCCCAAGGGTCCGGAGACGCCGTGCGATTCGAATGCCCCGGGTCGCTGCTGCGGATCACCGTCGATCGTTCAAATCCGATCGCCTTCGGAATGCCTGAGGAGGCCATCGCGTTCTCCACCGGCGGGCACGCCTACGAAATCCCCCTGCTGGCGGAGTTCAACAAGGGCGAGCGCGAGATTCGCTCCGTGGCCCGTTACGCGAAAACGAATGTGCTGGCGAGCGGCTGGGTATCCGGGGAGAAAACCGTCCAAGGAAAGCACATCCTTCTCGATGCCCGGCACGGCCGCGGCCGCGTGGTGGTGTTCGGTTTCCGCCCACAGTTCCGCGGGCAGCCATTCGGGACGTTCAAGCTGCTGCTCAACGCGATCTATCTGGCCTCGGCGCACCCGCTGTCCGGCGCGGACGGGCCGTCTGGTCAGAGCCGCCGTTAGTTGTCTGTTCGCAGTCCGGTGCGCGGGCCGTAAACCGGCGCCGGCTTTCCGATCTCCAGGGCGCCGAGATCTGGCGCCGAGCCGGCATGGCCGTCGTTGACGTTTGGAAGCCTGACACCTGCGTCCACCGCCTTGCCGCCGGGCCTGAGTCGGAAGTTGAGTTCCGTGCCCGAGTAGATGGCGTGCGGGCGCGCCGGGTCAGCGGGTTTCAGACTCTCGAAGGTGTCATAGTCGACTTCGATGCCGTGTACCTCGTGGCCTGTTGTGTCCCGCAGTTCGGCAAGCGTACGGAACGCCTGAAATTCCTTGCGGTCGAGGTCATAATCCCGCAACGTTCCTTTCGCCGGGGCCTTCCAGAAGTACTGCATCTCTGCGTTCCGATTCGGACGGTACCCGTTGTAATCGTAGGTCGAGTACGAGGTCGCGTTCGGGAATCGGAAGATTTCGCGCCCTGGCGCATCGGCCCCGAGAAAGAGATTGTTGCGGAAATGCGCGTTTGAGAAGGGCTCGCCGTTCCGGCTTTCCGCGATGATCGTGTTGTGATAGACAAGCAGCCCGGCAGGTTTCACCTTGAACTTGAACGCCATGCCCCAAGGCACGTGATAGAGCACGTTGCGGATGTAATATGCCGGCCCGCCGAACACCGGTTGCGCGCTCAGCCCGCACTGCGCGGCATTTACCCCGCGATTCCGCATGATCCGGATATTGTGGGCTCCGCCGTCCGCCTCGATAAAGTCGTCCGCCATCAGGTGAATGTCGTTGTTGTAGATGTCGATCGCTACCGGCTTTTCATCCGGGTCGGGCGAACCGTGGGTGCAGACGTCGATCCCGTCGTGAAAGTAGGCGATGTAGTTGTGGCAGATGACATGACCTGAGCCATAAACCTTCACAGCGTTGTAGCTGTTCAGCCGGTTGGCGCCGTAGATCCCCGGATCGAACCAGCCCAGCAGCCGGTAACGGTCGTCGCGGCCGATGATGACGTTGTCGGCAATGTAGTAGTCGCGCGAGCCGGCCCACTGCGTGGTGACAGCAATTCCGACGTTCTCTATCCGGCAGTTGCGGACTGTCAAACCTTTCGATCCAGTGATATCCTTCATCCCGGCGAAAAACGCGATGTCGGTATTACGGACGGTCAGACCCTCGAAGATGTGATAGTCGGCGGCGCTGACCTCAAAGAGCCGGTGGCATCCATCGCCGTCGAAAATCACTTCGCCGTCGCCGGCGGCACGGATGACAATCGGCCTCTCGGGCGTGCCCCTGGCGGTGAGGTAATACGTCCCGTCGAATGTCAGACCGAGAGGGTGCGCGTACTCCAAACGGTCTCCGCGATAGAGCCCAGCGTGGACGAGGATGACGTCGCCCGGTTTCACTTTGCGCTCACCGACGATGGCCCAGTCGCCGCCGCCCGCACCCTGGTATGCCTTCATAAGACCGGTGAACGCGGGTTCCTCTTTCTTTCCTTTCCAGTTCGGAGGATATACGTGGAGAACCCGCCCGTCCGCAGCGGCCTTTGGCTCCCCTCTCGTCCGGACCTTGACCGTCTGCACCGTGCCACCCGTGACTCCGTCGGGATCGCGCATCTCCAGGCGGCATTCGTACTCGGTATCCGGTTCCAGGTCGAGGATACTGCCGGCGAACATTTGCGGCGTTGTGTAGTCGAGGTAGACGGTGGGGTTGAGGATTCGTTCGCCGCCGATGCGAAGCAGAGGCAGCGCGTCGAACCACTCGATCGCACCAGCTTTACGGTAACGGACTTCCACGGTGGCGTTGCGGTTGTCGTCTCCGGAGATGTACCACTCGAAGCCCAGGCAGATCAGCGTCGGCGGCTCGACGACGAAGCGCCCGGCGCTGACTGCGTTCCCGGCGCGCAGTGTCGAGATAGTCAGGAGGATGGGGAACAAGAAGAAGGCAAGACGTCGCATGGCGGGGCAATTATACCCCGATGGCGGTCGCCGCCAACGCCCGATGGACCGTTACTACGGCCCAATCGAGAACGATCCGAGCTTCGGCTGAACCAGACGCTCGAAGTCGCGGTACGGCATCCGGATCAGTTCGCTGTGGGTGCCCGCATTGAAAGCGATTTCATCGTCTTCCGAGAGGCTCTGAGCGGCGAACACCGGCAATCCGTAAAGGTTCCCGAAGGGAGGCATGGCGCCGGTTTCGCAGTCCGGAAACATGGACTTAAACGCGGACTCTGTGGAGAGCTCCGCTTTTCTTGCTCCGGCCGCCGCCTCGAGGAGTCGGAGATCCACTTTGTGAGAACCTGGGACTACCACCATGGCGAGATTCCCATCGAGCTTCACCATCACGGTCTTGGCAAGATCCTTGCCCGGAATGTGAGCGAGGGCAGCTATCTCCTGGCTGGTGTAAGCGACGGAGTGCGTGATGCAGACGTACTTGACGTCATTGGCGTCGAGGAATTCCTTCAGTTTTCTGGACGGCACAAGCGCCTCCTTCCAGACGTCCCTATCTTACGCCGGAAAGGGTGCAAGGACGCCCGCTTTTTCAAGCGGCTCCGCGGGAGCTGTCAACGAAACCGGGGACAACCCGAATGCAGCTTCCCAGCCGCAACCAAACGGGAGCGGTCAAGGAACGTTGCGGGGACTTAGTACGGGACGTAATAGTACTCGCCTACCCTTTCAAGCTGGCCGGTGAGGCTATACAATGATCGTACGCACGCTGCGTCGGAGGAGGCGTTCATGCGAAATATGGGAGCAGTGCTTGCCGTGGCGCTCTTGCTGCTGGTCGGGCTGGTTGTGTTTCTTTTCTATGGCCCGATGAGTGAGAAGCCTGGCATGCGCGAGGTAACGGCGGACGCATCGGAACCCGGCCCCACCGCACCCCAGGTGAAGGGACCGGTGGCGGCCAAGGCAAGGCGTTCACGCGAATCACCCGCATCCGAACCGGAGACCGTGGAGATGGCCGCCGCGAACACTCCGCAGACTCCGTTGCCGGCTGTCTCGGCGCCTTCCTCGCGCGCCGGAAGGAGGTTTCCCACCGCGGCCGACATCCCCATCGGAATGGAGCGCCACCGGTTGCAGACCGGCTTCGGAAAACCCACGATGCGGACAACGGTTGTAGAAGGCGGACGGTTGCTGGAAACTTTCGTCTACCTCCAGGCGGAGCCCGACGTCGCCACATTCGTGCTTCTAAGGAACGGAAAAGTGGTTTCGGCCAACACCACGATCTATTGAGGCACCGCGGCCCTTCGCGACCTTCGACGCCTTCGGAAGGCACGTATTGACAAGTTCTTTCCTGAGAATTACTCTACGGAGTGGTGATGTCACCGGACCGATCGGAGATTCTGGAAGCGTTTAAGCACAGTGGCTTGCGTTGCACGTCGCAGCGATACGCGATTTTTGACTACCTGGTCCGGCACCCCGTACATCCCAGCGCCGAACAAGTCTACGCCGCCGTGAATCGAAAGGACCCGCGGGCGTCTCTGGCGACGGTCTACAAAGCGCTGCACGCTCTGGCGGAGGCGGGCCTGATCCGGGAATTGACCCTCGACGGGAACGCGATCCGGTTTGAAGCGGCCACAACCCGCCATCACCATTTCATTTGCCGGGCTTGCGGCCGCGTCGAGGATGTCGATTGGTTCGAACTCCCCCAGTTCTCGCGTCAGGTGTCCATCGGCGCGCGAAAACTTGAGGGATATGATCTCGTCCTCCACGGTCTCTGCGAGAGCTGTTCCTCGGCCACGTGAGCGGTGTCCGGTCACTCCGCCGCGACGACGGGATTGCGCAGGACTCCGATACCCTCGATCTCGACTTCCAGGACGTCCCCAGGCTGGAGTTTCGACGTGGTGCCTGGAGTGCCGGTGTAGATCACGTCTCCCGGCATCAGCGTGACGTAGGCGCTGATCCAGCTTATGACCCGCGCCGGATCGAAGAGCAAGTCGGAGGTGGACTGCTTCTGGACGACCTTCCCGTTGACGCGCGTCTGCAATAGCCGGCCGGTTCCCTCGATTCCCCGGACGATGGCCGGCCCCAGCGGTGCAAATGTGTCGGCTCCCTTCGCGCGCCACCACTGCATGTCTTTGTCCGGCCCGCCCTGCCAGTCCCGCTCGCTGACGTCGACCCCGCAGGTGTATCCGAAAATCGCCTCGCGAGCCTCATCCGGA
>JAEHDI010000661.1 GCA_016880505.1 Bryobacterales bacterium
AGGTAGACCTCGCGGAACAGATCGAATGTCTTCCGGTTGAAAACCGCTCGCAGGACGCCGGTTTCGACAGCGACCGAGTCCTCGTGTTCGGAGACCGTGAGCGGCGGCGTACGGGTGGGCCGTTTGCCTGAGTCCGTGAGGCTGTACTGGACTTTCGTGTTTGGCGCTGCGCCGGCGACGAAGTCCACAAGCACCCATTTGGCCGACCCGTCCGGCCAAGTGGAGAGCTTCTCGAACTGCGCGGGCACGGCCTCGCCCTTCGCATCGAGCACTCCGAGCACGGAGACGTCTTTGACAGCGCCGCGTGGCAAGGGCACTCCCGTCGTCACCGTTTCAGAACGGCGGATGAAGCCGCTGCCTTCCTCGACGGTAAGCGGCACATCGAGGGCGGCAAACAGTGTGACGGCACATGAGGAAAGGAATAGAAGTCGGGTCATGATTCTATGTCTCGCGTGAATGAACAACATCGATCGTACATCAGAGGCGAAAGGGCGACCGGGGAATCACCTGCGGACCACGGCGTCCGCCGTACAAGAGGGCGGGAACGGTCGCAGGAATTAGAAGCGGAGCTTGAGGGAGCCGGAGAAGAGGCGCGGGATCGAGTACTGGCCCTGAACTAATGTGCTCTCTTTTGAAATCAGGTAAACGTTGTTGGTCAGGTTCTCGATGTTGAAATGGAACGTCAGATAGGGCCGCTCGCGTTTTCGGACGGCATCCCAGCCGACCGACAGATTCTGAGTGAAGTGCTCGGGACAGCGGACGTCGCATCCTCCCGGTACCGGCGCATGTTCGTGATCCGCTTCATCCCCTTCGTGTTCGTGGTCCCCGCCCCCGTGGGAGCCCGGAGTTCCGCTGCCGTATTCGAAGGCCATTGAGGTCCAAAGTCCCAGCCGCCGGTTGTGGTAGTTGATACCGGAAGTCAGCGTGTGCGTCTGATCCATCGGAGCCAGAAAGCGGTTCGTTTCACTGAGGTGCTCGGCCTCTGTGATGAAGCCGGCGGTCACGGGGTTGTAGAACCAGACGCGCCCGAGAGCGTAGTTGAAGTAGCCAGAGAGTCCCAGGGCGCGGACCATGGGCGCCTCCGCCTTGACCTCCATCCCGTATGCCTTCCCCTTATCGAAATTGGCGTAGGCGTAGAACCGGGAATCCGGGAACAGGACCGTGTGCACCGCGTTGTTGCTGATGCGGTAGTAGCCGGTGACTCCGACCCGCAACCGCCGCGCGACGGGCTGTACCACGCCCAGCTCAAACTGGTTCTCGACAATCGGGCGGAGGGGAGGCAGGGGAGTCGCGATCTCGGAGATGAGACTCGTCAGCCCGGCGCTGCTGGCGAGGACGTTTTCCACGGGCGGCGGTACAAAGTAGTGGTTGTAAGACCCGTAGAGCACCGTCCCGGAGCGAAACGCATACCCAAGGTTCAGCCGGGGGCTGAAGTGGGAATCCGAGATGGCCAGGCTGTGCCGGTCGAAGCGCAAACCGACGTCGGCGCTCAGGCCGCGCGTCAGCCTGATTTTGTCCTGAAGGTACACGCTGGCTTGCCCACCGGTCTTTTCCTGCCGGAACAGGACCGGTCTCGGGATGCCCGGTCCTATGTTGGGGCCGCGGAAGTGAATGTGATCCTGGTTGACGTCCGGAAGGTGCGTGAAGGTGATCCAAGGCTGGCTGAAGTAGCTGAAGGCTTCCTCGGGCCGCAGGAGGACCAGGTCCACACCGGCTTTCAATGCATGGCCGCGGAAGAAGCGCGAGTAATCCGTTCTAATCCCGTTTGTATTGAGGGTGCGCGTGGAGTCCAGTTTCGCGCCGTAGGGATCGGCATTCGGCAACGCACGGACACGGGAATACCTCTGATAGAGGGCCATGTGAATCAGTGTGTCCGCGGAACGAATGTGGTCCCACGACAGGATGGCCGACTGCGAGCGCGTGCGCTGGAAGTTGTCAAAGTCGGGCCTCAATTGGGCGTCGAGCAGCGTTTTGGGAAGCTCGAAATTGGCGCCGTCGCCCATCAGGGTCAGTCTGAGGACGTTGCGGTCATTGGCATTGAAATCAAACTGAGCAAAGGCGCGGGTGCCCCGCCCGGCATCATGCATGGCATTCGGTTCGGGCGGGCTGAGGAACCTGGCGGATTCGAAGGCGGCGGCGTTCAAGTAATAGCCGAAGCGCTTCGTGTGGCCGCCATACTCGAGGGCGGCGTTGTGCCGCAGGGCCGTTCCACCGCCGAGGGTGACCGAGCCGTGATTATCCGTCGTGAAGCCGGATTTAGTGACGACGTCGAGGACGCCTCCAAAACGGTTCCCGTATTCGGCGGAGAAGCCGCCGGTCATGA
>JAEHDI010000662.1 GCA_016880505.1 Bryobacterales bacterium
CAGGCTGTGGATCGTCGGCGGGATGGCGGAGAATCGCAAGCGGACGGTGACCACCGAGTTCTTCGACATCGAGAAGAGCGTCTTCGTCAAGGGCCCCGACATCGCCTACGGCCGTTGTTGCGGCGGCGGAGGGATCGTGGACGGCCTGCTCGTCATCTCGGGTGGATTCGTGGACGGCGCCGGCCTTGGGAGTCCGGCTCTGCCGACCTGGACCCGGCAGGCGGGTGGCAAGTAGGATTCCGCCTCGGTTGACGATGCTGCCCGCAGGACACAAACCTCTCGACATTCTCTGCGTCGCCGACCTCTGCGTGGATCTCGTGCTCACCGGGAATGTGCGGCCACGCTTCGGTCAGTTCGAGCAGTTGATCGACGACTACGCGCTTGAACTTGGCGGCTCGGCCAACCTGTTCGCAAGCCAGTTCGTAAAGCTCGGCGGCCGCGCCGGTGTCATCGGCCGCTCGGGCTGTGATCCTTTCGGAGACCTTGCGCTCGCGCGGCTCCAGTCGCTCAGTGTGGACGTTGCGCGCGTCCGGCGGGACACAGACCTCAAGACGGGCATCGGTGTGGCGCTGTCCGAACCTTCCGATCGGGCGATTCTGACCTTTCTTGGTAGCATCGACGCGGTCGAGCCGGCCGACCTCACCGAGGAGTGTCTTGATTCGGCCCGCCACTGGCACCTCGCGTCGTACTTCCTCTTGAGCCGCTTGCGGGCTGTCTGGCCGGAGTGGCTCCGCCGCTGCAAGGAACAGGGCCTGACGACCTCCCTCGACACAAACTGGGACCCCGCCGCTCGTTGGGACGGCGTCACGGAATTGCTCCCCTGGACCGATGTCTTTCTTCCCAACGACGCCGAGGCGCTGGCCATCTCCGGAGAGAGCGACGTGGAAGCCGCCGGACGGAGACTCGCTTCCTTCGGGCCTCTGGTCGTCGTCAAGCGCGGCGCGGACGGGGTGGCGGCGTTTTCCGGAGACAAATGCTGGAGCGAGCCGGCCGCCGGCCATCCCGCCCGCGTCGTGGACACAACCGGCGCGGGAGACAACTTCGACGCCGGATTTCTCAGGGCGTGGCTGCTCGGACGCGACGTTCCGGAATGCATCGAGCTGGGCCAGCGATGCGCCTTTGCGAGCCTGCACGCTGCCGGCGGCATCGAAGGCCAGTTGTGCGGGGAAATCCGATAGAAAGGGCCACATCTTGACCGAACTGCTCCAAGACATCCTGGCCGAGCCCGCGGAACTCGCGGGAATCCTAGACCGCCTCCTTGGCCCACGACACCCCGAACTCGAGGGGGCAGCGGCGCTCCTCGGCGGCGCGCGCCACGTGTACGTCGCCGGCATCGGCAGTAGTTGGCACGCCGGTATGGCGGTCTGTTCGTTCTTTGATGCCGCCGCGCGGCCGGCGTTCCTTGCCGAGGCCTCGGAATTGCTCCACTTCGGCGCAATTCCCCCGGATTCGGCGCTGCTGGTACTGTCGCGAAGCGGGCGTAGCGTGGAGATCGTCAAACTCGTCCGGAAGGCGCGCGAGGCGGGGGCGAAGATCATCGGCGTCACCAACACTCCGGACAGCCCGCTGGCCCGAGAATCCGACGTTGTGATTCCGCTGGACGCCCGGTTCGACCACCTCGTCTCGGTTTCCATGTACTCGGGCGTGGCACTCGCGGGCGCACTGGTCGCCTCCGCTGCGCTTGGCTCACTTGGCGACGCGACGGCTGCGGCACTGCGCTCGGCGCTAGCGGCGGCAGATGAATCGATCGACGGGTGGCGATGCCGGATCGAAGAGAGCGAATGGCCGCGGCCGGGCGCCCCTATCTATCTGCTGGCCCGCGGCGCGAGCCTTGCGAGCTGTCACGAAGCGCGGCTGGCGTTCGAGGAGGCGACGAAAAGCCCTGCGTCGGCACTGACCACCGGCGGGTACCGCCACGGTCCGCAGGAATCGATCCACGAGGGATTGCGGATCGCGCTTTGGCTCGACGGCGCGAAGATGCGGAGCGAAGACCTCGCCCTGGCCGAGGATTCCCGCCGGGCCGGCGCGCGTGTCATGCTGATCGGACGAAATATCCCGGCGGACGCGGGCGATCTCGTGGTGAATCTGCCGGCCATTCCGCCGGAGTGGCAATTCCTGATCGACATTATTCCCGCACAACTGGCCGCCGAGTGCCTGGCGCGTCGGAAGGGTGTGGACTGCGACTCGTTCCGCCTGTGCCCGTACATCATCGAGAGCGAGGGCGGGCTCAGTGCGCGGAGTTAAGATGGTGATCCGGACGCTATTTTTTCTAGGAGGAATCATGACCAGACGCGAATTCGGAAAACTCGCCGCGGCGCTGCCGCTCGCGCACGGCGCGGGCCTGGCGGCGAAGGGAATCCCGGTCGCACTTCAGCTCTATTCGGTGCGGAAGGATTGCGAGCGCGACCTTCCGGGCACGCTCTCCGCGGTGGCGAAGATGGGCTACGAAGCCGTCGAGTTCGCTGGCTACTACAAGCGCAGCGCGAAGGAACTGCGCAAGCTGCTCGACGACAACGGGCTGAAATGCTGTGGCACGCACACCGCCCTGGAGACCGTGCTTGGCGTGGAACTGCCGAAGACGATCGAATTCAACCAGACGATCGGCAACCGGAACCTCATCGTGCCGTGGCTCGACCACGATAAATACCTCAAGCCGAAGAGCAACCTCATCCAAACGGCGAAGATGTTCAGCGAGATCGCGGCCAAGCTGAAGCCGCAGGGGATGCGGGTCGGTTACCACAACCACAACGTCGAGTTCCAGCCGATGGACGGCTCCACGCCATTCAACATTTTCTTTGAGAATTCGAGCAAGGACGTGTGCGTACAAGTGGACGTCGGCAACGCGCTGATGGGTGGCGGCGACCCGGTCTCGGTGATTCGCCGTTTTCCGGGGCGTTCAATCTCGATCCACATGAAGGACTGGAAGCCCGGCGAGGACGCCACGTTGTTCGGCCAGGGCAACGTCAACTGGAAGGATGTGTTCCAGGCGTGCGAGACCGTGGGCGGCACCGAGTGGTACATCATCGAATACGAAAGCGAGACCGAGCCCCCGATCCCGTCCGTGAAGAAGTGCCTCGACGCCTTCCGCGCCATGCGAAGCTGAGTGCGGGCGCGGGACCGGAAAGTGTATTAGCTCGAACAATCAAAACGAATTACTGAGTTGAGGTCCAGGGCGGTGAATGGTAACACCACTATGTCTATAGAGAATTGGGTGTATCAGTGTTACCATGGTTGTCTGACCCCGATGTACCGAACACGCTCTGCTACAACTCTCGGCTTCCGGCCAACAGCGATTTTTGTCACCATCGTGATTTCGTTCGGGTGGACAGCCGGCTGCAGCTCGGGGCGTTCCTCGGGAACTCGGACTCTTCGTAATGTTTCGTACGATCCGACCAGAGAGCTGTATCAGGACATTAACAGCGCGTTTGCGGAGAAATGGAAGCGCGAGTCTGGCGAGACGGTCACGATCGAGCAGTCACACGGAGGGAGCGGGAAACAGGCACGGTCTGTCATCGACGGGCTCGAGGCCGATGTGGTCACGCTGGCCCTTGCCTTCGACATCGACGCAATCGTGGAACGGGGCAGGCTGATCGCGCCGGACTGGCGAAACAGGTTTCCGAATGGCAGCACGCCTTACACCTCGACCATCGTGTTTGTTGTGCGGAAAGGGAATCCGAAAGGCATCAAGGACTGGAATGACCTGATCAAGCCGGGTATCTCCGTCATCACCCCGAATCCCAAGACGTCCGGCGGTGCGCGGTGGAATCACCTCGGCGCATGGGGCTATGCGCTGCGGAAGTTCGGCGGCGACGAGAAACGGGCGCGGGAATTTGTCAGCGCGCTGTATCGAAACGTGCCCGTTCTCGACTCGGGAGCGCGCGCCGCGACGACCACCTTCGCACAGCGGGAGATCGGCGACGTTCTCCTGAGTTGGGAAAATGAGGCGTTCCTGGCGATCCGAGAGTTTGGAGCTGGCAAACTGGAGGTTGTGGTTCCTTCGATCAGCATCCTCGCCGAACCGCCTGTGGCCGTGGTCGACGCCGTGGTGGAACGTCACGGCACGCGACGTCTTGCGGAAGAGTATCTTCGCTTTCTGTACACGGAGCCCGCGCAGGAGATCGCGGCGAGGCATTTTTTCCGCCCCCGCTCGGCACAGGCCCTGATGAAATCAGGCAGGAAGTTCCCTGAGTTAGACTTGTTCACCGTGGATGAGATTGCCGGCGGCTGGCGAAAGGCGCACGCGAAGCATTTTGCCGACAACGCGCTGTTCGATCAGGTCTACAGGCCGGTGACGCAAGGCGAGTGATGCTGGCAAGACGCTACAGTATTGTTCCGGGTTTTGGCCTGACGTTCGGGTACACGGTTTCGTACTTGAGCCTGATCGTCCTCATTCCCCTTGCGGGCCTCTTCGTGCAGTTCTCGGCGATGACGTGGCAGCAGTTCTGGCAATCGATTTCGGATGCTCGTGTCGTGGCGTCGTACCGGCTCACGCTCTTGTGTGCTTTGACGGCCGCCGGCGTGAACGCGGTGTTCGGCTTCCTCGTGGCCTGGTGTCTCGTTCGGTACCGGTTCCCGGGGCGGCGAATCATCGACGCATTCATCGATCTTCCATTCGCACTGCCGACAGCCGTCTCCGGCATCGTCCTGACAACGGTGTACTCGCCGCAGGGATGGATCGGCAGTCTGCTGGCGCCCCTCGGAATCAAAGTCGCTTATACGCCTCTGGGAATCATCGTGGCGCTGGTGTTCATCGGGCTGCCGTTTGTAGTCCGGGTGGTCCAACCCGCGATCCAGGACATCGATCCCGAACTGGAGGAGGCGGCATCGAGCCTCGGCGCCAGCCGAATGCAGACGTTCCTGCGCGTCGTCCTTCCGATGCTCGTCCCCGCGATCAGCTCGGGTGCGGCGCTGGCTTTTGCGCGCGCCCTCGGGGAATACGGATCCGTCATCTTCATCGCCGGTAACATGCCGATGCGAACGGAGATTACCTCTTTGTTGATTGTGACGCGGCTCGAGCAATACGACTATGCGGGTGCGACGGCTATCGCTGTCGTCATGCTTACCGCATCCTTCGTCATGCTTCTCACGATCAACGTGCTTCAGTGGTGGAACTCGCGCCGTTACCGGAGCGTTCCATGAGTGTTACCACGCAGCCGGCAGCTATCGCATCGGCCGCGGGAACCCCGCCGGTCTCTAGGGAGGAACCCGCCTGGGTCCGGCGAACGCTGTTGGCGATTGCATTCGCGTTCCTCATCCTGATCCTCTTTGTTCCGCTCGCGGCCGTGTTCACGGAGGCATTGCGAAAAGGAATCGGCCCTTACTTCAAGGCCCTTCTTGAACCGGCGACTCTCTCCGCTATCCGGCTGACGCTTCTGACGGCGGCCATCGTCGTGCCTCTGAATGCGGTCTTTGGCCTTTCTTCCGCCTGGCTGATCACACATTTCGAGTTCAGGGGCCGGAATCTGCTGCTCACGCTGATCGACCTGCCCTTCGCCGTGTCGCCCGTCATCTCAGGACTGATCTACATCGTATTGTTGGGTTCACACACGATCGTCGGCGGCTGGCTGGCGGCGCATGGAATCCGCGTTATCTTCGCCGTGCCCGGCATTGTACTCGCGACGCTCTTTGTGACTTTTCCTTTTGTCGCCCGCGAGCTGATCCCGTTGATGCAGGAACAGGGTAGCGAGGACGAATCGGCAGCCGTTACCCTGGGAGCCAACGGGTGGCAGACGTTTTGGCGCGTCACTCTGCCGCGCGTAAAATGGGCGCTTCTGTACGGTCTCATTCTGTGCAACGCTCGCGCGATCGGGGAGTTCGGAGCGGTATCGGTAGTGTCCGGACACATCCGCGGCCTGACAAACACAATGCCTCTTCACGTCGAGATTCTCTATAACGAATACGACTTCGTCGGTGCGTTTGCCGTGGCGTCGCTGCTGGCGATGTTCGCTCTTGCGACGATCGGCGCCAAAAGCCTGATCGAGTGGCGCCTGCGGCGCGAAAGTAGTCCGGCGGCAGAAGTGCCGCCGGTGGAGCGGGCCGCATGAATATCGCCCTGGAAAACGTAACCAAGACGTTTGGGACTTTCCGCGCCTTGCAGGACGTCTGCCTCGATGTGAAGGACGGCGAGTTATTGGCGCTGCTGGGACCTTCCGGGTCGGGTAAGACAACACTGCTTCGGATCATCGCCGGGCTGGATGTGCCCGACCACGATGGCAAGTCCGTGATCCGGTTCGACGGCAAGCAGGTGGATTGGAGCGCTGCACAACAGCGGCTTGTCGGATTCGTATTCCAGCATTACGCGTTATTCCGGACGATGACGGTGTTTGAGAACATTGCATTCGGGCTGCGTGTGGGCCCGCGCGAGATGCGCGGGTCCGAAGCGGACATCCGGAAGAAGGTCAATGACCTGCTTTCATTGATCCAGCTCGAGTCCATGGCTGACCGATATCCTTCGCAGTTGTCGGGCGGACAGCGCCAGCGGGTCGCGCTCGCCCGTGCTTTGGCAATAGAACCTAAGATCCTGCTGCTGGACGAGCCTTTCGGTGCGCTCGACGCCAAGGTTCGGCAAGGTCTTCGGAGATGGCTGCGGCGGCTGCACGACGAGATTCATGTCACAAGTGTTCTCGTGACGCACGACCAGGAAGAGGCGCTCGAGGTGGCTGACCGCGTAGTGATCATGAACGCAGGCCGAGTCGAACAGGCCGGTACGCCCGATGAGGTGTTCCACAGCCCCGCCTCCGCCTTCGTCATGGATTTCCTCGGCAATGTAAACCTGTTCCACGCAAGGATGGATGGCGACGCGGTGCGGCCGGCAAGGGCGGACGGTGCATCGGCCGCTGAAGGGGAGGCCACCGGCAAGGCGGCTCGTATCCTCGTCCGGCCGCATGATCTGGATATCAGCGTCGTCGAAAACGGTTCATCGATGTTGCGTGCCCGAGTCCTTCGTATTCAGACCGCCGGTTCGACGGTGAAAGTCGCAGTAATCGGAGACTCCGGCGAGAACGTGGTGGTCGAGATTCCGCATGAGCGCTTCCGCGAGCTTGGGATTGCACGAGACGACTTGGTGTTCGTCAGCTTGAAGGACTCGAGTCTCTTCGTCGAGGACTACTCGATCTAGGTCCGCTCCCTCTGGTCGCGGCTTCCATGAGAAGGCCGGTCGGTGTCAAGGATTTTCTTTTTCTTTAGCCGGCGTCAGCCGGCTCGATGTGCCGTGACAGTGCCTGCCATTCCCTCCTATGAGTGGCCTCGCTTCGGCATCGCCGCCGGGAACCGTCAAGGCCGAGCGGAGCGAGCCGTCAGGGAAGCCTTGACGGGTGGCGGTGATGCCGGAATCGATTTCGCGAGGGAATGGCAGGCATGGTGAGCCTTGCCTCCCTCGTTCGCCTCTTTCGTGCCCCGGGTCCGCCTCTGTCGCCCTGCTTCCATCCGCACTTTCAATGAAGCCATTTTGGCTTCGTGCCAGTTGGGGTCCTCGATTCAGCGGGTGCTGCCATCTCAGTGCCGACCTGGCCTTGCCGCTTCCGCGGCGCCGGTCTGCCGCGACCGCGCAGTCACCCGAACGCGGCGAACCTGGATCAAGATTCTTCCTCATCCTGCATGCTTCATGCCGCCGCGGGACACTGCCGCTGGCTCTGCCGCAACGGTTCATACACCTCGCCGCTGACCCACAGCTTGTGCAGCAACACCGCCAGCTTGCGTGCCACCGCCACCCACGCCCGCTTCCGGGCCCTCTGGCCGCCGCGCGCGGCCAGCTTCCGGCCCCACCGCCGCAGGTCACAGTCCGGCCCGAACGGCCCCAGAATGTAATGCGCGCTCTGCACCAGCAGCTTCCGCAAATACCGGTCCCCTTCCTTGGTGATGCGCAACTGCGGGTTGCTGTCACCCGAGTCCCGCCGCTTGGGCCGCAAGCCGAGGTAGCAGCCGACCTCCCGGCTCCGCCGAAACCGATGCGGGTCCTCCAGGGTCAGCACGTAGGTCAGCGCGATCAGCGTGCCGACTCCCGATACCTGCTTCAACAGCTCCACTTCCGCATAACGCTCGCGCGCTACCACCTCGATCTGCCGGTCGTACTCCTTGATCC
>JAEHDI010000663.1 GCA_016880505.1 Bryobacterales bacterium
GAGCACCGTGACCATACGCCTATTAGGGATGACGCGAAACCACATGAAACGTGGAGATCATCTCCCTGCGTTCGGTCCCGGTGACAAGGGGGCAATGATGTCTCTCTGCCCTTCCTGGGCCCCTCGGCCCGCACTCGCCCCAGCCTCGGAGTAGAATGGCTGAGGCGCTACTCTGAGTATATGAGACCCGTCGCCGTTGTTGGGATCGGAAAAACCGCGTTCGGCGCCTTTCCCGATCGTGACCTCCGCGGTCTGACTGTCGAGGCCGCCCGTAAGTGTCTGGAAAACGGGCACATCGCCCCGTCCCGGGTCGAGGCCTTCTACCTCGGCAACTTCGCCGGCCCGGCCTTCGCCGGGCAGAGCCACCTGGCTCCCTTTATCGCCGCTTCGATGGGCATCGTCGATGTCCCGGCCACGCGCTTCGAGGCCGCATGCGCCTCGGGCGGGTCGGCGTTCTTCCACGCCGTCTCCGCCGTGGCCGCCGGGATCTACGATCTCGTCCTCGTCGCCGGCGTCGAAAAGATGACCAGCCAGCCCACGCCGAAAGTGGCGGAAATCCTCGCCTCGGCGGGAGACCTCGGCGGTGAGATCCGCGTCGGCGGTACCTTCCCGGCGCTTTTCGCGATGATCGCCCGGCGCCACATGCACGAGTACGGCACCACCCGCGAACAGCTCGCCTCGGTGGCGGTGAAGAACCACTCCAATGGCGCGAAGAACCCGCTCGCGCATATGCGCAAGGTGATCACCCTCGAACAGGCCCTCGCCGGAAAGCCGGTCGCCGACCCGCTCACCGTCTACGACTGCTCCCTGGTCAGCGACGGCGCCGCCGCCGTGCTGCTCGCTCCACTCGATCGCGCCGCCGAATTCACGGATAAGGCTGTTCGCATCCTCGGCATCGCCCAAACCTCGGATCATCTCGCGCTCGAGGACAAGGCCGATATCACGACGTTTCCCGCCATCCGCCGCGCCGCGGAGAAAGCGTACCGGATGGCCGGCGTCACTCCGGACGACATCGAATTCGCCGAAGTCCACGACTGTTTCACCATCGCCGAAATCGTCGCCATCGAGGACCTAGGATTCGTGAAAAAGGGCGAAGGTGGGCCGTATTCGGCGGCCGGCTGCACCCGCCTGGATGGTCCAAAACCGGTCAACGCCAGCGGTGGCCTCAAGTCCAAGGGACACCCCGTCGGCGCCACCGGCGTCGGCCAGATTTGCGACGTGGCCCTCCAGATCCGCGGCGAAGCCGGCGACCTTCAGCTTTCGCGCCACGCGCTCGGCTTGGCGCAGAACCTGGGGGGTTCGGGCGCCACCGGCGTCGTCACCATCCTGGGAGCGGCGGCATGATCGAAGAACGAAAGCTCGGCCCCGGCGTCGTATACACCGAGACCGTCGTCTATTCCGCCCCGGAAGCCTTTGTGAACGACGCGCCGTACCAGATCGCCATCATCGCGCTTGATGCCGGCGGGCGCATCACCGCCCGCATCGAAGCCGACCGCGTGTCCATCGGCGACCGTGTCCGCTTCGCCGGATACCGCAACGGCATTCCCTTCTTTCATAAGCACTTGGAGGAACGACAATAGCAGCACGAAAAAGTGGTGCTCTCGCTCGCTTGCTGCGGTATACTCTCCTTCGAACCGGAGGCTGAAGCTCCATGAGACTCGCGGAACGCATGAACCGCATCGGGACGGAGGGGGCCTTTCAAGTGCTCGCCCGTGCCCGCCAACTGGAATCTCAGGGCCATTCCGTCATTCACCTGGAGATCGGCCAGCCCGATTTTGAGACCCCGCGCCACATCATCGAGGCAGCCAAGCTTGCGCTCGATGATGGCTGGACGCACTACGGCCCCACGCAGGGCTACCCGGAGTTGCGCGAGGCCGTCGCGGCGTACATCTGCCGCACACGCGGAATACGCGTCGGTCCCGATCACGTGGCCGTCGTTCCCGGTGGAAAGCCCGTCATCTTCTTCCCGATGCTCGCGCTCATTGAGCCCGGCGATGAGGTGATCTACCCCAACCCCGGCTTCCCGATCTACGAGTCGATGATCCGCTTCCTCGGAGGCGTGCCCGTGCCGATCCCGCTCGTCGAGGAGCGCGGTTTCTCCTTTGACCTCGACCGCCTGCGCGACAGCCTCTCGGACAAAACGAGGATGCTGATCCTCAACTCGCCCCAGA
>JAEHDI010000664.1 GCA_016880505.1 Bryobacterales bacterium
TCCCGCCATCGGGAGGAGTAGCTCGGGAAGATCCAGGCGCTCGTGCGAAAGCGCGTCAGACCTGGCTTCAGGTTACGCTCGGCCGTGGCTGCTTCGGCCGCGATTGCCGGTTCGGGGCTTCTCCGCGCCAGCGCGAACCACCGGATCGCGTCGCGGTCCCTGCGCAGCAGGTTATTGGTCCATCCCAACCGGAGCATCACCCCGAAGTCGAGCGGGTCAGCTTCGTGCGCGGCCGAGTAGTATGTGAGCGCATCTTGCAGGTAGCCTTTCTCATAGCTGCGCCGCGCCATTTCCTTCGGCGCGATGGTGGCCTTGCCGGGAGGCTCAACCGGAGCGGCCGCCGGAAGCGCCGTCAACTCGGCCTTCGCCTCCTCCGTCTTGCCCACTTTGAGCAGCAGGTAGGCAAGTTCGCGGCGAAGTTCCACGTTCTTGGGATCCAGGCTGAGCGCCTGCCGGAACTCGTCGACATACGGGTAGCGTGCCGGCATGAGAGAGCGGGCGTCGTCCGCCGCACGCGGCTCAGCTCCGCGCGATGCGGCCAGCAGGGCGGCCATCGCGCGCTCTTCCTCGCCCAACTCCCTTCGGGCCCGCCCCAATTCGACGAGCACCGACCGCAGATCGGGCCGGAGTTGCCAAGCCCTTTCGAAGTGCGCCGCGGCGAGCTTCCAGTCATCTCGCTGCGCGGCGAGTCTGGCCAGTTCGTGATGAGCGCTGAAGTCATCGGTATGGAGCGCGAGCGCCCGGGTCCACTGCTCGATTCCCTCGGCGAGCGAACGGTCGACATTCTGGAAAGCCCTCTCTGCCGTTTCGCGTGAGGCGGGATCGCCTTGCATGCGGACGCGGTCGAAAACGCGTCGAGCTTCGACGGTCTTGCCGGTTTCATAACAGAGAAAGGCATATTCGAGCGCGGCGTGGTGATCCGCCGGCGTGAGCCGCATCGCTTCGAAGAACTGGCCGCGAGCGGCTTCAGTTTCGCCGATCTTTAGATACGTATATGCCAGGTCCTTGCGGGCGGCGGCACGGTCAGGCGCAAGGTCGATCGCCTTCCGGAAGGACTCGATGGCGGAGTCATAGTGTTTTGCTCGAAGCGCCTTATAGGCTTCGTCGAGCAGACAGCCGGCGGGATCCTTCGGGATCTGGCCGCAAAGTGCGAGCACGCTCAGGGGCAATAGCAGGATCGGTCGTAACACCTTCGTACCCTCAAGGGGCTATGAGACTAGTGGCGGACGGAAGAGAACATTCGCACGGTAAGATGGGGTCATGGAGCCATTCCGCGGCGTCGACTACCTGCACATCGACTCTCTGTTCAACGAGGACGAGCTTCTGGTACGCCAAACGGCGCGCCAATTCGTTGATGACAGGATTACTCCGGTAATCCGCGATTGCTACCGCGAGGGCCGGTTCCCTATGGAGCTGATCCCCGAGATGGCCAAGCTCGGTTTCTTCGGAGCGAACCTGGAAGGGTACGGCTGCCCGGGAATGAGCAATGTCGAGTACGGGCTGATCATGCAAGAGCTCGAGCGCGGGGACTCCGGGGTGCGCAGTTGCGTCTCGGTGCAGGGCGCGCTGGTGATGTACCCTATCCACGCGTTCGGCTCGGAGGAGCAGAAACGGAGGTGGCTGCCTCGCCTCCAGTCTGGCGAAGTCCTTGGCTGTTTTGGACTTACGGAGCCGGATTTCGGCTCGAATCCGGGCGGGATGCGGGCTACGGCGCGGCGAGATGGCGACGCCTGGGTGCTCAATGGAGAAAAGAGCTGGATCACCAACGGCTCGGTGGCTGATCTGGCCGTAGTCTGGGCGCGCACAGAGGAAGGCGTCCGCGGCTTCCTGGTGGAGAGAGGGACGGCGGGGTACACGACCTCCGACATTCACGGGAAATGGTCGATGCGGGCATCGGTGACCTCCAGCCTGTCGTTCTCGGACTGCCGCGTCCCGGCGGAGAACGTTCTGCCCGGAGCCAAGGGCTTGAAAACAGCCCTGATGTGCCTCACCCAAGCGCGTCATGGGATCGGCTGGGGTGTGATCGGCGCGGCAATGGACTGCTATGAGACGGCACGCCGTTACACGCTGATTCGAAAGCAGTTCGACGACCGGCCGATCGCCTCCCACCAGCTTGTTCAGGAGAAACTGGTCTGGATGATCACCGAGATCACCAAGGCGCAGTTGTTGGCGGTTCAGGTGGGCCGGCTGAAGGACCGGGGGAAGGCCGAACCGGCCCACGTCTCGATGCTGAAGCGCAACAACGCGGCGATGGCCCTCGAGTGCGCTCGGCTGAGCCGCGACCTTCTGGGAGCCAACGGGATCACGGACGAGTATCCGATCATGCGCCACCTGTGCAACCTGGAGACAGTGAAGACCTACGAGGGCACAGACCACATCCATGCGCTGGTGATCGGCGAACAGGTTACTGGGATTCCGGCGTACCGGTAGGCGGCGCGCGTTGCCTGACGGCGGCCCGTCTCCTATACTAGAGAGGAGAGTACAGGTCGTTCCGGCACCAGCCCCGATCTCCGCTCGTTAGAAAGCAAGGCACATGGTAATCCTTCTCACGATCGTGCATGTTATCGTCTGTCTGTTTCTGATCATTGTGGTGTTGCTGCAAAGCGGCAAGGCCGCAGATCTGGCCGGGGCATTCGGCGGCATGGGCTCGCAGACGGCGTTCGGACCGCGCGGGTCGGCGACGGTGCTCTCAAAGGCGACTACGACAGCGGCGATCCTCTTCATGGTGACCTCAATCTCGTTGGCGATCCTGGCTACTCGGACGGCCGGGGTTGGGTCCACGGTGCTCGAAGGGCACACCCCGGGCAAGACGACCACGCCGTCAGCGCCATCCATTCCGGCGCCCCGGGGCGGGGTGGGGACGATTCCGCAGGGTGGGAAGTCGCAGCCTATCCCGATACAGTTGCCGCGGCCAACGCAGACAGCTCCGGCGAAGCCTGCGCCCGCGAAATCGGCGCCCCAGAAGTAGTACAGTAGTTGAGCGGTTGGCGTGAAAACGCCCGCCGTTGCCACACGCGGACGTGGCGGAATTGGCAGACGCGCTAGCTTGAGGTGCTAGTGGGGGAAACCCCGTGGAGGTTCAAGTCCTCTCGTCCGCACCACTTATACTTTTCCTTTTCCATTCAAGTCGTAAGCCTCAGGGGCAAGTGTAGTGTAGGAGTTGTGCGGGCAGGCGTTCGCCAAGTCCCGTTGGATGCCGCGGGCTAGCCGTAAATATGGTAATATGGGAAGCTGTATGAAGACTACGATCGACTTGCCTGACGATCTCCTGATCGAGGTGAAGAAACGCGCGGCTGAGCGGCGAACCACCATCCGGGCGCTAGTGGAATGCGGGCTTCGCCGCGAACTCAACCAGGAAAAGCCAAGTCCTGCCGCCCGCCCGGCCATCCGCTGGGTCACTGTAAAAGGGGGACTGCCCAGAGGAATGGACGTTCGGGACCGTGCACGGATGATGGACCGGCTCACGCATGATCGCTCTTGACACAAATCTCTTAGTTTACGCTCACCGCTCCGCTCTTCCAGAACACCGCAAGGCGAAGAATGCGATTGAAAAAGCCGCCGCCAGTCGTGGCGGGTGGTGCATCCCGTCCTTTTGCATTACAGAGTTTTGGGCGGTCGTAACCCATCCGAAATGTGCCGGGCGACCTTCTCTGCCCGAAGAGGCGAGCGCCTTCCTGTCGGGACTCATTGATGCCGGTGCGAAGGTGCTATATCCGCGCGACGGTTTTGCCGAGCGCCTCACGACCTGCGCATGTGAGCTTCAGATAGAGGGCCCCCGGATCTTCGACCTGCAAATTGCGCTTGTCTCGTACGACGGAGGAGCGCGTGAGATCTGGACGCACGATCGGAGTTTTTGCAGCCTGCCCGGCCTCCCGTTCAAGGACCCTCTATAATCCGGTCACCCTGGCACGCGGCTTATTCTGACTCCTGCGTCACATTGGTCCCGACTTCGGCCCAACGGCCCGGCTAATAGGCTTGGCGGTCGCGGACCGCACAACTTCCGCACAGCGCTCAGCGTAAAATGACCCCTTCGGGAGGTGGATCATGGCTTCATCGAGTGGCGGGATTGGCAGACGGGTGTTTCTCGGGAGCGGGGTCGCGGGTGCGGTGGCGGCCGCTCCGGGCGGGCGTGCGATGCGGCTGGCGATCGGGTCGGACCACGCGGGGTTTCCGCTGAAGGGGCCGGTGATCGAGATGTTGCGATTCTGGGGACACTCGGTGAAGGACCTAGGGTGCTTCAGTACCCAGCCGGTGGATTTTCCGGATATCGCGCGACAGGTTTGCGCGGAGATCAGGGGCGGGCGAGCCGATCGGGGCATCATGGTGTGCGGTACCGGGATCGGCGCGGCCATCGCGTGCAATAAGATCCGAGGCATCCGCGCCGCCCTTTGTCACGACACGTACTCGGCCCACCAGTGCGTCGAGCACGACGACGTGAACGTGCTCTGCGTGGGCAACTGGATCATCGGCATCAAGGTGGCCGAAGAGATCCTGCAGGCCTTCCTCAACGCGAAGTTCAGCACCAGCGAAGAATTCCGCCGCCGCGTCAGGAAACTCGAAGAGATGGAGAAGCTGTGAACGACGGCGGTTGGCTATACTCAGATAGCTTAGAGCTCTGAAGAACGGCCACAAAGGAGATTCCCGCCATGAAGTGGTTCGACTACATCGCCCCGGGCACGCTGGCGGAAGCCATGGACGCTGTCGCCTCGGGCCCGCGGGCGAAGGCGCTTGCCGGCGGCACCGACCTGCTCGTGCAGATGCGCGCGGGCCGGGTCGAGGCTGACCTGGTCGTCGACATCAAGCGGGCTCCTGAACTCAACGAACTCTCGTACGACAGCGCTCGCGGGCTGACCCTTGGCGCCGCGGCCCCTTGTTGCCGCATCTCCGAAAATGCTTCCGTGCGGCAGCATTACCCGGCTCTTGCCGAAGTTGCGGCACTTATCGGTGGCGTGCAGATTCAGAACCGTGCCTCGCTCGGCGGCAATCTCTGCAACGCGGCGCCGAGCGCGGACGCAGTGCCGATGCTGATCGCTTACAGTGCAATCTGCCGCATCGCAGGAGCGCACGGCACGCGCGAGGTCCATGCCGAGGATTTCTGTACCGGCCCGGGCCGGACGGTGCTCGAGCCCGGCGAACTGCTCGTGTCATTCCAGTTGCCTCCGCCGCCGGCGCTCTCCGGCGGGAGCTATCTCCGATTCATCCCCCGCAATGAAATGGACATCGCGGTGGCCGGCGCGGGAGTCCAAGTTGTACTCGAGGATGGACACTTCCGCACCGCGCGCATCGCCCTCGCCGCGGTTGCGCCCACTCCGCTCTTCGTTCCCGAGGCCGGCGAGTCGCTCGCCGGCAAGCCTGCCGTGCCGGAAAGCATCCGCGCGGCTGCTGAGATCGCGCGGGCGGCCGCCAGGCCCATCACGGACATGCGCGGTACCGCGGAGTACCGGCGCCACCTCTGCGCCGTGCTGACACGGCGCGCGCTCGAAGCCGCTGTCCAGCGAGCCACAGGAGGCCGGAAATGACCCACGGCAAAGTGCACGTACGAACCACCGTCAACGGCGAGGCCGTCGAATTCCTTTGCGAGCCGCGTCAGAGCCTGCTCGAATGCCTGAGGGACATCGTCGGCCTCACCGGCACCAAGGAAGGCTGCAACGACGGCAATTGCGGCACCTGCACTGTGATTCTCGATGGCGACATCGTCAACTCCTGCCTCGTGCTCGGAGTCGAGGCAGAAGGCCGGAACATCACCACGATCGAAGGAATCGCCCGGAACGGCGAACTACACCCGGTGCAGAAGGCGTTTCTCGAGAGCGCCGCCCTCCAGTGCGGCTTCTGCACGCCCGGCCTAATTGTCGCCACCAAAGCGCTACTAGACCGTAACCCCGAGCCGGACGAAGAATCCATCCGGCAATGGCTTGCCAACAACCTTTGCCGGTGCACGGGCTATGACAAGGTGGTACGCGCCGTCGAACAAGCGGCCGCCGAGCTGCGGGAGGTGAAGGGATGAAACCGCAAGAGTACACCGTGGTGGGAACGCGGCCGGTCCGGCACGACGGCTACGATAAGGTCACCGGGCGCGCGCTCTACGGCGCGGACTTCCAGACCTCGGGCATGCTGCACGGGTTCGTGGTGCGAAGTCCACACGCCCACGCCCGCATCCGGCGAATCGACACCAGCAAGGCAGAATCGTTCGTCGGCGTCCGGGCGGTGGTCACAGCCGCCGATTTTCCGCAGGGTCCGGATCGGATGGTGGATCTTGGTGACGGGCCTGTGCCCCTCAGCTACGTTCGCGGTAACCTTCTCGCAAGCGGCAAGGTTCTCTACA
>JAEHDI010000665.1 GCA_016880505.1 Bryobacterales bacterium
GGTCAGGCGTGGTTCTACACCTGTGTCGGTCCACAAGGCCGGTATCTCAACCGCTTCACAGACCTGCCGCTCGTCAAGACCCAGCTTCTGCACTGGTTCAACTTCCGCTATGACCTCACCGGCTTCCTTCATTGGGGCGGCAATGCCTGGGGGCCCCGTCCGTTCATGAACGTCCAGACCGTCATCAACCGCAACCGCACGCTGCTGCCGGCGGGCGACAACGCCATCGTGTATCCGAACGCCGAGAAGCTCTCCGTGCTCAGCTCGATCCGCCTCGAGGCGATGCGTGAGGGCATCGAAGACTACGAGCTGCTGGTAGCGCTGGCGGGCAAAGATCAGGAGAAGGCGAAAGGGCTGGCGAAGACCGCCATCCCCAACATCAACGATTACGTCCGCGACGTGCCGGCGTTCCGGAAGCTCCAGCGGCAGCTCCTGGAGGCGTTCTAAGGGGTGAAAAAGGTGATGAAAAGAGCCACTTTTGGTGCACTTTTGGTCGTTTTTGGACCCATTTTGACGGCAGGGCCGGTGCTGACTCCAAAACCGGGGCCTGCGCCGAAGATCAACGGGCCGAAAGTGTACGGAGCGCGGCCGGGAAAGCCGTTCCTGTATCGCATTCCGTGCACCGGGCAGCGACCGATCCGGTTCACGGCGTCAAAGCTGCCGGCGTCGATGAAACTCGATTCCGCGACCGGGATCATTTCCGGACGCACGCCGGAAAAGCGCGGGGAGTACGCCGTCACGCTGCAGGCGGCGAACGGGCACGGGAAAGCGTCGCGGGCATTCAAGATCGTCGTGGGCGACACACTGGCGCTGACACCGCCGATGGGCTGGAATCACTGGTACACGCATTACAACCGCATCACGGACAAGCTGATACGCGAAGCGGCCGACGTGATGGTCAGCTCGGGCATGGCCGATTACGGATACCAGTACGTCAGCATCGACGACTGCTGGATGATCAAGCCGGGATCGAAGGATCCGATGCTCGTGGGCGAGCCGCGGGACGCCGCCGGCGCAGTCCGGACGAACAAGCATTTCCCCGACATGAAGGCGCTGACGGATTATATTCACGGTAAGGGCCTCAAGGCCGGCACTTATACGTCGCCCGGTCCCCTTACTTGCGCGGGTTACGTGGGCGCGTACGAGCACGAAGAGATCGACGCGAAGAGGATCGCGGAGTGGGGCTTCGACCTGCTCAAGTACGACTGGTGCTCGTACGGGAAGATCGCTCGCGAGAAGACGCTCGAAGAGTTTCAGAGGCCGTACCGGAAGATGGGTGCGATTCTCCAGGGACTCGACCGGGACATCCAACTGAACCTGTGCCAGTACGGGATGGGCGACGTGTGGAGGTGGGGCGGCGAGGTCGGAGGACATTCGTGGAGGACGACGGGCGACCTCGGGCTGGAGAAGGACACGCGCCTGCCGGGCTTCTACCAGATCGGAATGCGCAACGCGGAACACTCCGAGTACGCTGGGCCGGGACGGTGGAACGATCCGGATTACATTCTGATCGGGGTGATCGGGAACGCGCACCGTATCGACGAGGCTCCGAAGCCCACGAATCTGACGCCGGACGAGCAGTACAGTTACATGTCGATGTGGTCGCTGATGGCGTCGCCGCTATTTTACTCGGGAGACATGGGAAGGCTGGACGAGTTCACGCTGAACGTTCTGTGTAACTCGGAGGTGATCGACATCAACCAGGACGCGCTCGGCAAGCAGGCACGGATCGTGCGGCGAACGGACGAAGAGTTTGTGTTGGCCAAGCCGCTGGAGGATGGTTCCATCGCCGTGGGACTGTTCAACATAGGCGAGGCGCCGCGGAAACTGACCGTGAAGTGGACGGAGCTGAACCTGAGCGGGCGCCAGAAGGCGCGCGATGTGTGGCGGCAGAAGGACATCGGCGTGTTTGCGGATTCCTTCGCGGCCGAGACGCCGCGGCACGGCGTGGCGATGGTGCGCCTGTCCGCTGCGAAGTGAGGCGGATCGGGAAACAGATAGGGAGGTAAGACGATGAGCGTGAAAGTCGCGATGATCGGCGCGGGGAGCATCGTCTTTTGCAAGACGCTGCTGAGCGAC
>JAEHDI010000666.1 GCA_016880505.1 Bryobacterales bacterium
CCCGCGTGCTCGCCGGCAGGTCGAACCAGGACGACGTGTACCTCGTCTGGTTCGATGGGGAAGAAGCGGTGTTCGCATGGACCGATGCCGACGGTCTCTACGGAAGTCGCCACCTGGCGCGCCGATGGTCTGACGACCGAACAGCCACACGCCTCAAGGCGCTGATCAACGTCGACATGATCGGCGACCGTGACCTCGGCATTCTTCAGGAGATGGGCTCTTCTCCGGGCTTGCGGAAGCTCGTCTGGCAGGTGGCCGAAGAGATCGGGTACGGACGGTACTTCCTCGACGTCTCCGGTTACATCGAGGACGACCACACCCCGTTCGCTGCGGCCGGCGTCAATGCGCTCGACCTGATCGACTTCGACTACGGTCCCGGAAACTCGTATTGGCACACCGCCCAGGACACCGTGGACAAGCTCGGCGCCCACAGCTTCCAGGTGGTCGGCGACGTGCTCCTGGAAGTGCTCCGCCGTCTCGAACGATAGATCCCGCTACGTTTCCGGCTCATCCTTCAGCGCCGGATCGGCAGTGTCGAATTTCGGACCATCCGCGTCCCAGTCTTCGGCCCGGAACATGCGGCCCTGGCCGGCCGGCCCGCCGATTTCTTTGATCGTCACTTGCACCTTCGCGCCTTTCACCCGCACCCACGCGAAGTGATAAAACGCTCCCTTTTCGAAACCCTCAGCCGGTGTCAAATCCCGCCGGAAGTGCGCACCGGAGCTGCCCAATGCGACGTACCCGATCCCGTCACGCTCTATCCGCATGAACTGGTGTCCATGCCCGCTGATGATCTGGTCGACGCCATACTGTCGCGCCAGGCGATGCAACGGGAACTCACCGCTTCCTGCCTTCAGAAAGACCACCCAGTAAGGCTTGTGAAAGAAAATGAACTTCGGCCGGCGGTGCCGGTTCCGGCGCAGGTCTTTCTCGAGAAACTTCAACTGCTCCTCGTCGAGGTCCAGCGTCCGGCTGTTGTCTAGCACCGTGAAGTGCGCATCCTGGACGTTGAAGCTATAGAAGGATCGCCGGCCCGTTTCGCGCTCGAACAGCTCCCGCGACTTGTCGCTCCAGATATCGTGGTTCCCGGGCGTGAAGTAGAACGGGAACGAAGCGTATTTTCGCAAAATGGCTCTGAGTTCCTGCCATTCCGTCTCGGCCCGCGCGTCGTCGCCTCCCTGAATCGTGTCACCGATGTTGATGGCGAAATCCGGAGACAGCATCGCTACCTCCCGCCAAACGCGCCCATAAATTTGCGGCATCGCCGAGCCGGTCCGGTCGCCGAGGACCGCGAAGTGGAAGTCGTTGCCCCCTCGCGAAAACGCCGGCCCGCTGAAGAAACCGGCCACGGCAAGCGCAAAAAGTACTCCAGCACCCCAGAACCCAAACTTCCGTCGCATCCGTACATTCTGCCACGGCACAGCGAGGGCGATCGCCTACCTGCCCCTGGCCGGCCTCCTCCAGCATTCTCTGTGTCCTCTGTGCTCTCCGTGGTGAATCCAGTCCGAAATCGCGCGCGAGTTTTCCGGCCTGTGGCCCACTTATCTACTCGGGGGGGGATTCCCCAGCCGGTATCCATGCATACGCTCGACTCCGCCGCGGCTGGCTTGCTCATCCCGCTGGCAATCCTCATGCTCGTCAGCGGCCTGGACGACCTTCTGTTGGTCCTGGCGATGGCATGGCGGTGGATCCGC
>JAEHDI010000667.1 GCA_016880505.1 Bryobacterales bacterium
AGCCTGTTTCCGCCGTAATACGCGCCTGTTTTCGGCCTGCTTGCCGCGTGCGCCCACAGCGCCCGTTTTGTCCATCTGCCTGAAAAGATCGAGCGCTGGCACAAATCACTGAAGGGGGAATGCATCCGGCCCGGAACACCGCTGACGCCGGAGGATGCGCGGCGCTTGATCCAGCAGTATGTGGACCGCTACAACACCGTGCGGCTCCACAGCGCGATTGGTTTCGTGACGCCGGCCGACATGCTGGCCGGTCGGCAGAAGGAGATCCACGCCGCGCGCGATTCTTGACTCGTCAGCGGCCCGATTCGAATTCAGAAGAGATCCTCGGCGAGAGCGATCAGATGGCCGATCCTAAATTGCCGCGCAAACTCGCCACGAAAGCAAAGAAGCCACAGCCGAGAGGGCAAAATGTAGCCGATCAAGCGGCGGGCTTCATCATGGGCGGCAGCCAGGCGCTGAGCCGGTCATCTTCTCGCTCTTGATTCCGAAGGGAGAGGAGGCCGAGTACTTCAGCCTGTACGAGGTCAGCGACAAGGGGAGCAGCGTTCTGGGTCCGGCGGTCCTGGCGTTGGTGCTCGATGCCACCGGAAGTTTCCGAATCGGCGCGCTGGCCATTGCGGTGTTCTTCGTGGTCGGGTTTGGAATCTTGGCGAGAATGAATTTACCGCGGGGAGCGGCGACAGCCGGTAACGAGCTACCGCCCGGGTAGGGTCCAGGTTACGGTTGGCGTGCCACCCGTTGTTGCCGGCCTTTTCCTGCGTACCAACATCTGGCGGGCGGGCTCGTTGATACCGCAGCACTTTAACATTCGCGAAAGTTCTTCAGCGATTCCGAAGGAATTGCGAAGGCACTTTCAGGGCACTTTAGCAGGACAATCCAGGTCGGAAGGAGTTCCCAAATGAGAGCTGGAGCAACGCATACCTGGTTGGATCGACTGGTTCGTGGCGCAGTGGCGGCACTCTTTGCGTCCGTTGTGTGGGCGCAAACCGGTCCCGCCGGTCACTGGGAAGGCAGTTTCAAAGTCAACGACCGCGAGATCGGCTTGGGACTGGATCTCACCAAGAACGCGAAATCGGAGTGGATTGCGAGCATGAGCGTCCCCGCCGAAAACGTGACGGGGCTCGTCGTCATGGATGTCGTGGTAAACGGTAATTCCGTGAAGTTCGTCGGTGTCGAACTGATGATGTCCAGATTCGATCTAGCCCTGGAGCCGGACGGAAGGATGAGGGGAAACCTCTCCAACCCGCAGACTACGGCGGCAATCGAATTCAAACGCATGGGCGACGCCAAGGTGGAACTAATCCCGGCCAGCCCAGCGGTGTCGAAGGACCTGGAAGGAGATTGGGAGGGATCGATCGAGATGCCCGGACGCACATTTCGCATCCTATTCCATTTCCGGAATCAGGCGGACGGAACGGTGGCGGCCACCATAGATACCCCCGACAGTGGCGCCCAGGGCCTCCCGCTGAACAATGTGAAACAGACTGGCCGGAAGGTGGAGGTTGGGATCAGAATCGCTCACGCCACTTTCCAGGGAACAGTGAACCCCGAGGGCACCGAGTTGGCGGGCCAGTTTGCGCATGAGCAGAATGGCGTTCCTTTAACGCTACGGAAGAGATAGCGCGGGCATCAAACCGAACCAACCCGCCGCCAGCGGCTTGGATAGGGCAACCCGCTTGCGAGTTTGTATGAGTACTGCGGCACGTGGTCGAGACGCGTGGAGTTCATCGGCAGACTCTCGTCCCAGCGGCTGCCAGCCAGCTCCTGACGTCGGATGTCGGCGCTTACGACATGGTGCATGTAGGCTACGTGTCCCTGCCGTGATACCGCCAGCCGCCTCCAATAGCCTTCGCCGCCGAATGGCAGCCGCTCGGCTTTCCCGAGTCTTCGCGCGAGTCCCAGGACGGGCATCCGCCACAAGCTCGAACTGAGGCACGAATCACCAGCCTGAAAGAAGATCGAGTCTCCGTTGGGGGACCAGACCGGCCCAGCCACACACCGTTCCCAGAATGTAGCCATGGGCGTGCTGGGCCTGTCCCGAGCTTTGGGTGACAAAAGGGCACACCGAAACGAGGGTTGAAAAAAATTCCACTCGTGCCTGAGC
>JAEHDI010000078.1 GCA_016880505.1 Bryobacterales bacterium
GCCGTCTTGCGTTCAGCCGGCTGAGGGCGTTTCAAAGCCCCCTCGATATCCGTCATCTCCGGCCGCCGGTGCAGGGAGAAGTAGACTCCGAAAAACACGACGGCCGCCAGGCCGAGCAGCGCCATGAATGCAAGGAAGCGGCTCACCGTTCGGACAGGGGCGAATGCTTCAAGGGAATCCTGGCTCACCAGCACAACCCAGCCGAGATTCCGGTAGTCGGCCTTGAGTCCGGTGTCCGCGAAGCCAATCAGTTTTCGGGCCCCGCCGCTCACGTCCGCCACCATGTAGCCCGTCTGACGGCCGTGCAGCGTTTGCAACGCGTCCTTTACGGTGGCATAGATGTCGGACTTCAGGTTCATCGAGAACACAACGCCTGGAGCGGCGATGATCGTTCCGTCCTCCTTCACCAACGCCGCGCGCGATGTGGAGCCGAGTTGCACGCGGTTCACGAACGGGAACAGGCTCGTGACGTCCACCAGGGCGTCCACCGCCCCGATAAACCTCTGGGTACCCTCCTCGACGATCGGAACCCCGATGCCGATGTAATTCGACTTGGTGACCTCGTCGTACAGAATGTCTGTGAGGTTGACGGTGCCACGGCCCTGCGCGTAGATGGCTTGCCAGAAGTCCTCGTCGGCCTGAAAATAGTCGAGCGTCTTGTGCGTGGCGGCGACCGTTCCTCCGCGAGCGTCCGTGATGGTGACTCGAAGGAACCGGGGATCGAGTTCCCGGTGGTGCCGCAAGGTTCGCGACGCACGCGAGGCAAGCATCCCGCGGACGGTCGCCTCAGCGGCGGGTGTGTTCCACTCGTTTTCAATGCGCTGTATCCGTCCGGAAATCGCGGCTTCGCTCATCCCCTGGTAGGCAAGGTTTGCGGCGGTGACAGCGTCCACGACGGTTGGCTCGTTCGCCATCACGCTGACGTTGACCACTCGTTCGTGGATGTATGCGGCAATTTCCGTTGCGGTTCCTTCGGCGATCGTCCGGAAATGGGTGCCGATGGTATTGACGAGAGCTCTCTCGCTTTGCGAGATGGTCCAAAGACCGGCAAGGCAGATCGGAACAATCGTCAGCAGTAGTCCGATGAGTAGCCGTTTGACCGGTACACGAATTTCGTATCTTTCTGAAGGCATGGTATGACTCCCAGGAACTCGGGTCTGAAACTGTGGTCGCGGGTTGCGTTGCGGGCGTGCCCGAAGGGTTGGGAACACCCTTGCGTGATACGCTCAGGAGTGCCATCGAGAGGCCGCATGACCTCCCTCCGGTTATGAGCATAAACCCAAATCGGTGCGCTGAATAGCCCCGAATCCGAAACCGAAGGTCTTTGGTAATCTGGCGAAATATCGTGGAGTACTGGAAGTACTGCGCCAAATGCCGCCAGTTCCCCGAAAGGCGCTGAAAACACCCGAAGAACCTCATTTCGGTGCGACCACTTGACGGTCATCCGCATCAGTCTTGTATTGACACGCCCTTGAATTGGTAGTACTAAGTGAGAAGCGAGTGAGCAGGAGTCCGCACGGGTGTGGGCCGGGGCGGGAGGAGCTATTTCGTGCAGAGTGGTTCGAACGGCAAAGAAGAATTCGTCGACTATTACGAATTGATGCAGATCAGCCCGAACGCTGAGCACGAGACCATACAGCGTGTCTACCGTATGCTCGCGGCCCGTCACCATCCCGACAACCCCGAGACGGGCGACGCGGAGCGGTTCCTTCGCCTCAATGAGGCATACCGGACGCTCAGCGACCATGAACGTCGCGCCGCTTACGACCTTGTCTACCACACGCGCCAGGCCGAGCCGCTCCGGGTTTTTGAGCTGAAGGAATTTCAGGCGGGAATCGACGGCGAGGCCAACCGGCGGATGGGAATCCTCTGCCTCCTATACAGCCGGAGGCGCACCAATCCCGAGCATCCCGGCGTCTCCATCCTGGAGCTCGAAACGATGATGTGGTTTCCGCGCGAGCATCTCGTGTTTACGGTCTGGTATCTGAAGGAGAAAAACTACATCCGCCAGGACGATCACAGCAACCTCATGATCACGGCGGAAGGCGCGGACTACGTCGAAGAGAAACTGCCCTCGAACAAGACTCTTTACAAACTGCTCAAGGCCTCCGAACTCGGCGCCACCCGCTCGGAACGCGACGTCAACTGGCACGCGGACGACCAGCCATATCCTTCCAGAGCAGAGAACTCGTGACGCCCGATCGTTCCATCCTGCAACCGAAGTGCGCGGCGAAACACGCCCGCCTGAAGAAGAAAGAGGATACGCCATGCGATCGACGATAGTGACCCCGCTGCTTCTTTTCGCGGTCCTTGCCGCGTCGGCTACCGCCGCCGCCCAGACCGTCGTCGAGCATTCCCTCACCACCGGAGCCATGGGAACCGCGGCCGCCGGCGGCGCGAAGGGCGCTTCGAAGTCAATCGGCAGCGTATTCGGCAATGTCAGCAAGACGCTCGACAAAGCGGCCGGTTCGGGCGCCGCCGCCACTAGCGCCGCCACCGCCGCCGAGCCAGCCTCCTCGACCTCGGAGACGATCATCACGTCGAAACCTCCCAGTCCCCGCGATTCGGCCCCGCAGAAACCTGGCGATCCTTCCAAACTACGGGTCGGCATGGCTCGCGTGACGCTGGTCGAAACGGCCGGAAAGCCGATGATGAAGACAAGCCGGGGGGAGGGGACGTCCTTTGTCGAGACCTACTACTATCAGGGGCTTGATGACGTGGTGGTCGTCACTTTGCGCGAGGGCAAAGTGACGGACGTCGTCCCACCGCCGCCCACGGACGCGAAAGAGAGCGCCCGCCGCTAGCCGGTCTTAGGTCACCAGCCGGCGGCGCTTCGCTTTTCGCGGCGAGATTCCACCAGGAGTTCCACGCTGGCCAGCGCCAGCCCGGCGAGAATTCCCAGGTGCAGCGCGCCCATCGCGCCGAAGACGGTTTCGAGCGCCCCTCCCGTAGTCGGATACAGTCCCATGCCGCGGGAAACTGCGAACGCCACCGCGGCAATCAGTCCCGCGCTCGCCGCCGTCACTCCAGCACGCCCGAAGCGGCGCGCGCTTTTTGATGCCAGGCGGTCCCAGGGCAGGAGTCCGGTCAGCACGGTCGCGAGCCCGGCGGCAACGAAAGCGAGAAACGACGCCGACAGCGGCAGGTATGGTTGCGCCGCTGCCTCCTCCGCCTCGGCCGGCAACTGCGCCCATATACCCCACCCGAGAATCGCCGCCGACATCAGCACGCCTCCGCGGCGGAAACGCTTGGCGAACACGGCCAGCGCAAGGAATGGCAAAGCCAGCACAACGGCCGTCAGGAATTGTCGCATGACCTCGTTCGCGCCCCCGTTACGCGCCCGCTACCGCCGGATACACCTTCCGGATGGCTGCGATGACGTCGTCGCAATCCCTCTTTGTAAACTTCGGGTCCATCGTCACCCCCCCGAAGCGGTTCAGGATGTCGATGGTGCGCGGGCACGAAGCTGCGCCGTATTGAATCGCGCGTCCCCGTTCGGTGTTGAAGGAGGGCCAGTTCGGATGGACCGTAATCTTCTTCTCGATGTGCGGCTGGATTGGAAGTATGACCGACCCTCCCGGCGGGGAGGCTGGCACGTTCTCGGCCTTCATTGCCGCCAGGAACCGCTCCCGTTGCTCCTTCGTCTTGAATTCGATGAAAACGCTGGATCCGAGTTCGCCGTCCGGGTCGGGCAGCTTGCGGAGACGGAGGTTCGGAAGATCGCGGATACCGTCGTAGACCCGCCTCGCGTTGCCGCGTACCGCGTTCACGATCGTGTCCAGCTTGCGGACCTGCGCGAGCAGCACCCCGCCCGTGAACTCGTTGACCCTGTAACCCGAGCCGATGAACCAGTCCAGCCGCTTCCCGCCAAGCCAGTCCTCGTGGACATTTCGCAAGCCGCCGAGGTCGTGATACCGCGCCGCCCGTTCGAACAACTCCGGGTTGTTTGATACAACCGCGCCGCCCTCTCCCGCGGTGATCGTCTTGTTGAGCTGCAAGCTATAGATGGAGATGTCCCCGAGAGAGCCGAGCGGTTTCCCTTTGTAGCTCGCTCCGACGCTCTGCGCGCAATCTTCGAGCACGAGAATCCGATGCTTGCGGGCGACCGCCATCACCCGATCCATGTCGCACGGGTTCCCTTGAAGGTGAACCGCCATCACCGCTTTCGTTTGTGGCGTGATTTTGCGCTCAAAGTCCTCCGGGTCGATGTTGAGCGTCTCGTCGATCTCGGCGATCACCGGCAGGGCCCCCGCCAAAACCACTGCGTTGAAACAGGAGTGCCAGGTCCACGCCGGAACGATCACCTCGTCGCCCGGACCGATACCCATCCCGGCCA
>JAEHDI010000668.1 GCA_016880505.1 Bryobacterales bacterium
GTTGACGATGATGTCGATCGAGCTGAAAGCGCGGAGCGCTCCATTCACCAGTCTTTCCGGACAATCCGGGTGCGTCACGTCGCCCGCGAGCCGCTCTGCCCGTCCGCCTGCATTGCGGATGATCGCCTCAGTCTCGGCGGCGGCCTGGTCGTCCAGGTCGTTCACCATGACGGCGGCTCCGGCCGCCGCCAGTTGCTCCGCGATGGCCCGCCCGATACCGCGTCCGGCGCCGGTCACCAGTGCCGCCTTTCCTTGCAGCGTGAATGGCACTATGCCTCCTTCGCCACCGCGGCTCCGGCGGCCACCTGTCCGATTGCCTCCAGCGCGCGCTCGCAGGCCGTGCGGTTCGCGTCGAAATGCGTCAGCAGGCGCATCTGCGTCGGGTTGATCCCGTTGATCAGCACTCCGCGCTCCTTCAGCCGGGCGCTGAATTCGGACGACGCCAGCCCGGTCCCGCTGACGTCGAAGATCACGATGTTCGTCTGCACTTCGTGCGGGATGCGGATTCCGGGGATGCGCGCGAGCGCCTCCGCCAGAAACTGGGCGTTCTCGTGATCCTCGCCAAGCCGATTCGGCATCTCATCGAGCGCGATCAGCCCCGCCGCCGCCAGCACACCCACCTGTCGCATCCCGCCGCCGAGCCGCTTGCGGTACAGCCTCCCGCGGGCCATGTCCGCCGCTGTGCCGACGAGCGTCGAGCCCACCGGGGCGCCGAGCCCCTTGGACAGGCAGAACATCACCGTGTCCACCTTCGCGGTGATCTCGCTTACCGGCCGCCCGAGATGCGCCGCGGCGTTGAACACGCGCGCGCCGTCCATGTGGACCTTCAGGCCGAGGCCGTGCGCGCCGTCGCAGATCTCCTCGATTGCTTCCACCGGCATCACCGTTCCGCCGGCCATGTTGTGCGTGTTCTCGATCTCGATCAGCCCCGTCGGCGCCCAGTGCGGCCCGAGCGGGCGGATCTCCGGACGGATCCGGCTCCACCGAAGGACGCCGTCCTCGGCCCGCACGGCCCTCGCCACGCAACCGGAGAACCACGCCATCATCGCCAGTTCGAAGCTAAGAACGTGAGAGCGCGCTTCGCAGATAACCTCCTGGCCGTGGTTCGTGTGAACCTTGACGGCGATCGTGTTGCCCATCGTGCCCGTAGGCACGAACAGGCCCGCCTCTTTGCCGAAGATCTCGGCCGCCCGGCGCTCCAGGCGGTTCACTGTCGGATCTTCGCCATAGACGTCGTCACCGACCTCCGCCTCCGCCATCGCGCGCCGCATCGCGGCCGTGGGCCGTGTCACCGTGTCGCTGCGGAGGTCAATCCATTCGCTGGGATTCATATGTTGACGAACTCCTGGAACACTTCATTGGAAACGAGAATACCGCGCGGTGTCAGCCGCAGCGTTTCGCCGTCGGTCTCGAGCAGTCCCTCGCCGAGGAACCGGCGGATTGGCCTCTCGAACCTCTGCCATTCCTCCAGACGCGGACGGATGCCGGCGGTGAGCCGAAGACCCACGAAGAAGCGTTCCTCCTCTGCCTGGGCCCGAACCTCCCCTATACAGGGCGATTCGCCTCGCTCCACCCGCTCGGCGTAATCCTGCGGCGCTTCCACGTTCTGCCGCCGCATGTCGCCGTCGAACGAGTGGGCATCCGCGCCGAAGCCGGTGTACGGCTCCAGCCGCCAGTACTTCAGGTTGTGCCGCGATTCGTGCCCCGGCAGGGCGAAGTTGGAGATCTCGTACCGCTCCAGGCCCATCGCCCGCAGCCGCTCTACCGCGGTCTCGTACATCTCGGCAGTCCGGTCGTCGGAAGGCACGTCTCGCGCGCCGTACCGCGCGCCGCCTTGCAGGATCTCGCGGCCGAGGCGGCTGTCCTCGTCCAGTTCGAACATGTAGACCGAGACGTGCGGCGCCGCCAGCCGCTCGATCCAGTCGAGCGAGGCGCTCCAGCTCTTGAGCGTCTGCCCGGCCAGTCCGGCGATGAGGTCGAGGTTGATGTTCGTGATACCGCCGCTCCGCAGCAGCGCCACCTCGTCCCGCACCGTATCGGCCGTGTGCTTCCGCCCCGTTCGAGCGATTTCACTGCCGATGAACGATTGCACGCCGAGGCTCACCCGGTTGATGCCGAGGCGCCACCAGACGTCCACAAGGTCCCGCGCGATCGATCCGGGAGCCGCCTCAATGGTCGCCTCCA
>JAEHDI010000669.1 GCA_016880505.1 Bryobacterales bacterium
AAGGCTGTGCCACGTTACCGCACGGCAAGAGTGACGCCGGGCTGGCTGGCTGCGTCGCCTACCTTCAACAACACCGGCACGGTTGGGCCGGGCTCGATCCCTTCCGGCACCCGAACATTCACCTGGATCACACCCGATACCAGCCCGGGAGCCGCCCCTGCGTATGTAACGGCCGCATCCTCCCCGCCGAGCGAGACCGACACCGGCGCCACGGGAACGTGGAGCGGGAAGCCCGCCGACTTGCCGTCGACGGCCGGCGGGTCGGTGATGCCCTCCCCCGTGCCGTAGAGCATCACAATGGAGCCGCGGGCCGCCGGGTTCTCCTCCGAATTGACGGTGAAGTCCTCGTTCAGGATCGCGCCCTGGCCGACGCCGGTGACCCCGGTGGTAAACAGACCCGGCGCACAGCCGGCTACGGGCGCCGGGAACACGCCGGAGAGTTGTCCGCCGTCGTCAATTTGAACCCGGGTGCTGCCCCGCCCGGAGACGGAGTACGGTACGACCACCCGGAGTTGTCCTCTCCAGGCGAAAAGCATCGGAGCAGGAGCGCCGTCGAAGAGCACGCGAACACCGGCGAGACTGGTCGTGAGCCGCCCTGAAGAATCCAGTCGCGCTCCGGCCGGACTCGCCGGGCCGAATCCAGCGCCGTAGATGGTCACGATTTCGCCCGGGGACACAGGGCCACTCGCCATGCTGGCCCCATTGACGATTCCCTTGATTTGCCGCAGCGAGGTCAACAGACCATAGACAGCGAGTTCCTTGGAGAAAGTCGGCACGAAGACCTTGCCGCCGGCGATGGTGGGCGTGGCGAATTTCGCGAACAGGCCGAGCCTGTCCCGCGCCGGATTCAATTCGCTGTTCCAAAGCTCGTGTCTCAGGTCCAGGGCATCGTAAGCGTAGAGGATGCCGGACGTGGGATGGGAGTAATCGATGGGGCGTGTGTTCCAGACGATTCCCGTGCCGGCGGTGCTCCCGTTGGCTGACACGGCGACTCCGTCGTGAGAAACCGGGCCGTCCGTCATGCTCTCCGACATCGGCGTCGGATTGAAGAGACCACCGGACATCCGGAACGCCGTGAGAAACTGGTCCTGGCCACGGATGTACAAGATCGGGCCGTCCGCGTTGTTCCAGAGGGCGACGCTGTTGAAGAGGCCGAAATTGACGGCCTGGAAGCTTTGTAAGGCCCCGCTGTTCCCAGTGCTCAGGTGTCCCAGGTTGTTCCGGTCTAAGACGAAGACGGCTCCTCGCTTACTCCCGGAGACGAGAAGATTGGTCCCTGGGATCAGGACCGGACCGCAAGAGCCGAGGTCATCGTCGTGGAGGTTCAAGTCCATCCAGTTGTCCGGCGTGAACCAGTCGGCGACAGTAAGTCCACCGGCGGCGCCGAGCCGGAGAATGCTTTCACCCCAGTTAGTGGCGCCGTTGTGGTCCCCGTCCGCCGTGGTGATGTAGATGTTCCCGAGATCGTCCGCCGCTGGCGCACGGCCCGATTGCCAGATGGATCCCTCTTCGCCGTCTGGGGTCACGTTGAAAACGGCCGCCTGCCTCTGGAGATTCCGCGCGTCGTAACCGATCAGCCATCCGTGGTAGGGTGGCCGGTCCTGATGCGACCCGAAGGAGGCATAGACAACGTTGTTGAGCAGCAGGAGACCCGGCCGCTGAAGGTGATCGAACGGGACGAAGGACACCATTCCGTCCTGGCTGCCCTGGCCCTGGCCGGGTACGGAAGCGCTGATTTCGGCGGGGCCGCCGAACATCTCCTCTCCGGTTGTGATGTCCAGCGCATGGAGGCGGAAGAAATACAAGCCGTTCTCGATGTTATTGGCGACGACGTAGATGGTCCCGGAATTGAGGTCGATTACCGGAGTACTTAAGATGCCCACCTCGGGCACGATGTCTTCAAGCTCGTAATCGGAGCTGAGCACTGGCGGGCCAAGGGTGACTGTCCACAGCGGGGCCTGTGGCGTGTCGGCGTCAAACGCGTATACGCTGTTGTGCATGGTGGCCACGAAAACCACGTTATGCACTCCCTTGCCGGGGATAGTCAGATTCCTGACATAGAGCGGCTGGGCGTAAATGAATCCGTCAACGGGAAGGGAAAAGGCTTTTCCGAAGCGCGCGACTTTCACATTGGAAACAGTGAGAATCGTTTCGTGCAAATTCGCATTGGTTCTGTCCTTGTCGTAGTTGGCGGTAACTACGTCGACTTGTGCGGCGGCCGGAACAAAAGTTGCCAGTGGTAGAAGAAGAAAACGGAACCAGCCCAACTGTACGCCCTCCCCTCATAAGAAAAGTATACTTCCAGCACAGAGCACTTAGTGGGGCGGCTCCCCAGAGCCGCGCTGGCCCCCCGGCCCGGCTATATCTCCCGTTGGCGCCGGCCATGCGGCACAGCCCCTACGGCTTGGCGCCGCCGAGCGCTGCCGTCGCCAGCGTGCCGCCCAGACCCATGGTCTCCACTGCGGAGGAGGGGACGATGACCATCGAGCCTTTCTCTTTGATGGCTTCGTATAGCATGTTCATCGCGCGCAGATGCAGCGCGACCGGATTGTCGCGGTACGTGGCTGCGGCCTGCGCGAATCTGTCGGCGATCTCGGTTTCGGCCAGGCTGATAATCGTGCGCGCGCGGCGCTCGCGCTCCGCCTGCGCTTCCCGCGACATGGCGTCTTGAAGTTGCGACGGAATCTGTACGTCGCGAACCTCGACCGACTGCACGGTAATCCCCCACGGGTTCGTCTTTTCGTCGAGGATGCGCTGCAGTTCCTGGCCGAGCATCTCGCGTTCCGCCACCATCTGGTGCAGCTCGTGGCGGCCGATCGATTCCCGCAACGCGGT
>JAEHDI010000670.1 GCA_016880505.1 Bryobacterales bacterium
GAACGGGCGGTTGAGACGCTGCGGACGGTGGGGGTGTCGGAGGGTGCGACGGTCATCGGAGAGGCAACCGCGGAGCATCCGCGAACCGTGGTACTGCGCAGCCGGATCGGGGGCCACCGCGTGCTCGACATGCTGAGCGGTGAGCAGTTGCCGCGGATCTGCTGAAGATCTGCCGCTTGCGACGCGCTCGGTTCTACTGAGGATTCACAGAACGCGGAGGATCAGTCGGTCGCCTGAGGGATTCCGCTTGCGGGTTCGAGGACAGCCGACATCGAGCCCTTCGATTTCGGCATGCGCGGGTCCGGGCCATAGCCGTGGATCTGGTCGCGCGCGAACTCCGCCTGGGGAAGCTCGCAGGTGATCACGATCGTCCGGCCGGTGGTATCGACCTCCACCGCGTGCCGGAACGCCTCGAACTGAGAGAGCAGGAACAGCCGTTGAAGCATCTCGATGACGTAGTCGTAAGTGTGATCGTCATCGTCGAGCAGCACGACGTGGAAGAGCGGCATCAGTTGCTCGCGGCGGGTGGTTTCTGTGTCCGGGGAAACGGCGGGTCTCGACATTCGCGCGCGTCTTCTTTTCAAGCGTACTGTAAAACCGGCCGTTTTGTCTTGACGTGAAGGCCGGCGGCGCGCGGTGTTACGATGGAGATGGAAAGGGGGCGTAACGGATTCGACGGGATTGAATTGTGATGGAGAGGCGTGCCGGGTTCCGAGCTCCCGTTAAACGATCGGAAACACACAACTGCCAACACGCAGTTTGCATTCGCTGCCTAATTCGTTAGGCGGCCGCTCCGGCTGCTGAGCCCGCGCGGGAGTCAGCGAGCGTCATTTTGCGGGATAGGCCGAGGGCTTCTGCTCGTAGCCGCAGGTCGAGATCAATCGGGCTAGGCTGTCGTCATTCTGGCCGCTTCTGAGGCGGCAGTCGAATACACCGAGGCGGCTACGCACGTAGGCTCTTCATGGCAGGCTTTCTCGGACGCGGGTTCGACTCCCGCCGCCTCCACCAACTTATCTCCCTGTTTTTCATTTAGTTAACAGCCTCCCTTGCTCCGTGTACCTCTGGTGTACCCTTCGTTTCCCGAAGGGCTATCGGATCGGCAGCCCAACTCCGTCTAACGTCGGACTCCAATTGCTCCTGTCTGGCCTTCACCCAGGGCGCGTAGTGGCGTTCGGTGACCTTCACGCTTCGATGGCCCAACAGGACCGAGACACGCTCCAACGGGACACCTGAGAGCAACAGTTCCACGGCGAAGGTATCCCGGAATCGGTGCGCGTGACCACCGGGAACGCCGGCCAGCTTGAACAACTTCCTCAAGGCTCGCTGCCAGTCCCCGACGGCACCCTTCGGCTTTGAATCTCCAGTCCAGAAGTAATAGGCGTCGCTGGTGCCAGGGCACGTGGCCAGGGCCGTCGACAACGAACTCGGGCAGCGGGACGAAGACCGAGGTGCCGGTTTTCGCGGTGTACAGAAAAAGCCTGTTGCCGCTGAGCCTCGACTTCGAGAGGGTTACAGCGTCGCGGATGCGCAGACCACTGTACCGTAGCAGAAGCACCAGCGCTCGCAACATCGGCTCCATCTCCCGAGACGGAGGGAACGCAGGGGAAGGGCATTAGCGGTTTCTTTCCGTTGTCATCAACGCCGAAATCAGGTTCACTTCCACGAGTAGGTGATTCCGACGAGACCGCTCACGGCCCAGCGCAGATCCAACCCTTCGAGCGAATTACGATTTGAAGTGCTTCCTAGCAGGCTGCTGAAATTCTCTCCGAGCAAGTGACAACAATAATGTTGTGGACGTCTTATCTGCATGCGCGGAGAAGACATTCAACAACACGACC
>JAEHDI010000671.1 GCA_016880505.1 Bryobacterales bacterium
AGGGCTGCCCGGAAACCTTCTCGATGATGCGGCCCAGCACGCAATACCCGAAGCTCGAGTAGGCGTAATCCGTGCCGGGATCAAAATCGAGCGGGCGGCCCATCATGAAACGAATGATGGTCTCCGGGCTGGCGGGACGCGGCGCACCGAGCGCATCCGAGGCCATGTCCGTCATCGGCGGCCTCATCGGGTCATTACTGTTCGCAACTTCGTCTTTGTCCTTCACAAAGCCGCCGGTATGGTGCAGGAGCTGGCGCACGGTGATCTCAAAAAGGCGAGGATCCGAGTGGGACTTGGGCGGCGGTGTCAGCGGTGTCAGATGATCGAGCAGGCGGAATGCCTTGGCCTCGAGATCGAGTTTGCCTTCGTCGACGAGCTTCAGAATCCCGGCCGCGGTGAGGGTTTTGGAGACGCTGGCGATGCGAAAGAGGGACTCGGGTTCGACGGGCTCCCGGGCTTCGACGTCGGCCAACCCATAGCCGCGGGCGAAAACCAGGCGGCCGTCCTTCGCGACGGCGAGAGACGCGCCGCGGATGTTCCAGCGGTTCAGGTAGTCCGGCATCCACTGATCGAAGCTCGCGAGTTCGGGGACTGCGATGCCAGTTTGGGCGTAAGACCAAATGGGCAGCAGACAGAGCGCCGCCCAAAGCAGAGCCGCACATCTTCCCGACACAAATATCGGTTTATGGAAGACGCAGGCTGAGGTGAAGCCTGCGCCACTATGCAGCGACAGGCTCATAGACGCACGCCCTACCGGTTTCGAAGAGCGCCAGGATGTTTTCGGGCGAGACATCCGGTTGGATGTTATGGACTGAGGCCAGCACGTATCCGCCGCCTTTGCCCATGATGTCGAACGTGCGCCGGACGGCGGCACGAACATCGTCCGGCGATCCATGGGGCAGAATGTGCTGGCTGTCGATGCCGCCCCAGAAGGCCATGCGATCGCCGAACTCGGCTTTCAGCCGCTCCGGTTCCATGTTCTTCGCGCTCACCTGCACGGGGTTGAGAGCGTTAACGCCGATGTCGATGAAGTCCCCGATGTAGCGAGAGACCGACCCGCAAGTGTGGTAGAGAATCTTCGCGTTGGTGTGCGCACGCATCGTGGCGACGATGCGCTCCTGGTAGGGACGGATCATCTTCCGGTACATCGGGAGCGAGCACACGGGCCGGTCCTGGAGGCCGATGTCGTCGCCGAAGCCCACGACGTCGATCAGGTCGCCGACTTCCCGCAACGCCCGCGTGTTCATCTCGATGAGGTTCTCGAGGACGGCATTCATCAAGCAGTGAAACAGGTCGTGATCTTCGCCGAGGTCGAGATACCAGTCATGGAAGCCGCGCAGATACTGCGTCTGGTGTACGAGGTGGAAGCGGGCATTCAGGCAGATGGCGTAATCGGTTTGCTCGCGCAGCCGGAGGGCGCGCTCGCGTAGACCGCGGAAGCGGCCGGGGTCGGTCGGATCGGGGAACGGATGGCGCGCAATGTCGGCGGCGGTGATGCGGCCGGCGAGCGGGCTAAAAGTCATGTCGTAGTAAGGACAGCCAGGCGGCTGCCGGCGTTCGACACCCCACTCATCGCGGTAGCCCCCATCTCCAAGTTCGACGTCGCCGCCGCGGTCGGGCGAACCCAGCGCAACCGGGCGGACGTCCACGTCCAGGTATTCAAGGACGCGTTCGTCCAGCTCGTAGAGTTGCTGCATCCGATCGATGAGCGGTCCGGCGTTGCCGAAGCCCAGGTGGGCGCATAGACGGTCGTACGCCCCCTTCACGATGTGAGTGAAACGCGCGCTGCCGAGGTCCATGGGCACGCGGTCCGGTTCACGATGTTCGAGTGCGGCGCGCACTCGTTCCCGATGAGTCACCGAATGATTCCTCCGAGGATATTGTATGCCCAGTTACTCTCGGTCATTGGATTTCGAATCGCCTCCCGAGAACCTCGATCTGGCGCCCACCGTCCGATACCTCGACTCTGGGCGGAGTTCCGCCGACGGCAAAAACCCACCACACGACGGGTGGCGCGGGCGCGACACCGGCTACCACCGTGAGCTGGCCTCTCGATCCCGGCAGGCGCCGAATGGCGTCATCGGAAAGTGGAACCTGCGGAGAGGCCAGCCAGAGTTCCGCTTCCGGCGTGTGCAACAGGACTGCGCCGTCCTGCGACCAAAGAGCTGCCTCGGGGTGTGCGTGCCAGTGGTACGACAACTTTTCGACGCTCTCCCCGTCGACCTGGTCCGCCACGACGACCAGATCCCTGTGGCTCACCCAAATCCTGCGAACCACCGACCTCACTTTCGCCCCGGGCGGATAGCACCCGGCCAGTTCCACGGCGGCCGAAAGAACGTCGCCGGTTTTC
>JAEHDI010000672.1 GCA_016880505.1 Bryobacterales bacterium
GAACATCCGCTTTCTCAGCACACCGGGAGAACCGGGCTTCTTCCGGGAATTCGTCAACCTTCCCGCGGCGAATGCGCTCCCCCTGCCGCCGACACTCGGCTTCCGCGAAGCCACCCTGTTCGAGCCACTGGCCGTCATTCTTCACTCGATGAAGTTCGCGGCCATCGCTCCGGGCGAGAGCGCAGTCGTGTTTGGAGCGGGGCCGATCGGACTTCTCACGATCGCCGTGCTCAAAATGGCGGGCTGCGGCCGCTTATGGGCGGTCGAGCCCGTTGCCCACCGCCGCGATCTGGCGCGCCTCCTGGGAGCCGACGAGACCGTGGACTCCGCTGCCGCCGACCCCGTGGCGGAGATCCTCCGCGACACCGGCCGGCGCGGCGTGGACGTTTCCTTCGATTGCGCCGGGCGGGGCGACACCATCAACCAGTGCATTCACTTGACCCGGAGCGCCGGGCGCGTGGTTCTCACCGCGATCTTTCCGGAACCGCGTGTGCCGGTGGAATTCCACGTTGTGCGCCGGAAGGAACTGGTGATGTACAACGTGCGGCGGTCGAGTCACGAATCGGAGACCGCGATCGAGCTGCTACACCGGTACCCGGAACGCTTTGTCCCGATGATCACCCACGTCCGCCCGCTCGAGGAGATCCAGCGGGTCTTCGATACGCTCGAACGTTACGCGGACGGTATCGGTAAGCCCGTGATCTCGCTTCGATAGCCCGGTGGGCTACGAGCGTTCCTCCATGAAGAAGTAGCCAATCATGTGGCACACGATCATGTGTGCGTCCTCGATGCGTCCCATGTGCGGCTCGGGCACTCGAATGTCGAGCTGCGCCATCGGCCCCAACTTGCCGCCGTCCCGACCGGTCAGAGCGAGCGTCCGGCAGCCGATCGAATTGGCGTACTCCATCGCCCGCAGCACGTTCGGGGAGTTTCCCGATCCGCTGAGGCACATGACGATGTCCCCGGGCCTGGCAAAGTTCTTCAACTGCTCGGCGAACAAGACGTCATAGCTCACGTCGTTCGCGTAAGCGGTGATCGTGGGCAGGGAATCGGTCAGCGCCTGAATACGGAAGCGCGAATCCCGGTTGTAGCTGGCACCCTTGACGATGTCGCAGACGAAATGGGATGCCGTCGCCGCGCTGCCGCCGTTGCCGCAGACGAAGATGGTCCGCCCGGCTGCCCGCGCCTCCTTGAACCACTCGATGGCGGTGTCGACCTTGTCGAGCGGAATGACGTCGAGCGTCTTCAAGAGCTTGGTTTTATAGAGTTCCGGAAAAGTCATTGAACGGGAATCTCCTTTGCCAGCGCCAGCGAGCCGTAAAGCACGCTGTCATCGCCGAGGGCGGCCGGGACAACGTCGATGCGGGCCTTCGACCAGTCGGTGACCTGAAGCCGCAACTCGGCTCGCAGCGGTTCGAACAGAGCGTCACCCGCCTTGCTGATGCCGCCACCGATCACGATCCGTGCCGGATTCAGAAGCATGATGCACGATTTCAGCCCGATCGCGAGGTCGACCACGTAGCTCGTCACGAAATCGGAATCCTGGAGCAATTTCTTGGCGCTGCGTCCGTAATCGCGCTCGAGCCACAGCCCGCTACAGCTTCGTTCGAGGCATCCGAACGCGCCGCACAGACACTGCCGACCGCCGGGCCGGACCGTCAGGTGCCCTATTTCGCCGGCGTACGAATCCGCGCCCCGATAGATTTTTCCTCCGGCGATCAGCCCGCCGCCGATACCGGTTGAGATGGTCATGTAGAAGAGCGGGTCGAATCCGGCGCCTGCGCCATACGCCGCCTCGCCTAAAGCCCCGACGTTGGCATCGTTGTCCATCAATGTCGGTACTTGAAGGGCCCGCTCGATCCATGCCGGCAGCGCGAAATCGAGCCAGCCGCCGACGTGCGTGGATCGCGCCACCCGCTGCTTGGCGTACTCCACCGGTCCGCCGAAGCCGATACCGCACTTCTCAAGATGGTATGTCCGCTCCCACTCGGCCGCGATCGCGGCAATCTGATCGAGCATCCACTCCCGGCCTCCCTCGCGGTCGGTGGCGCGGCTCTCTCTCGCAGCCATGCGGCCGTCCACGAACACGGCCATGGAGAACTTGGTCCCGCCGACGTCAATGGCCAGGGTATTCACGGCACCAAGGCCTCCTCTGCCGCGAGCACTTCTTCAGGCGAAGCTGTGCCGGTCCCCTTCTTCATGATGGTGACGGAGGTGACGAGGTTGCCGAAGCGCACCGCCTCAGCCGGCGGCGCCCCCGCGGCGAGCGCCAGGGCCGACCCGGCTGAAAAACTATCGCCCGCGCCGCAGATGTCCACGGGGTTCTCGACCGGCCTCGTGGCGACCCTCTCCGTTCCTTGCCCGCCGACAAGCAACGCGCCGTCGCGGCCGAGGGTGACGATCAGCAGTGGCGCTTCGATCACTTGCCTAAGCCGTTCGTAGTCCACCGGGCCGAAGACTCTTCCGCAGGCGGCCTCGGCTTCCTGCCGGTTCGGCTTGGCGATGATGCCGCGAAACCCTTCAATGCGAAGCCGCGAGTCGGCGAACAGGATCTTGCTCGGGAACCGCCGGGCGAAGCCGGAGAGAAACTCGCGCACCTGCGGCGTCACCACGCCGCCGCTCTCCGTCTCGGCCTGGTCGGAGATCAGGATCGCGTCAAACGCTTCGGCTGCCCGAGCGAGGTTCTCGATCACGCGCCGTTCAGCCGATTCCGGCACGGGACGCGTATTGATGAAGTCGACCCGCGGCTGGTCCTCGACGCCGGTCTGTCGATTGATCAGCTTCGTGTAAGTGAACGTAGCGACCGACGGCTCTTTCACCATCAGCCCGGCGTCGATGCCACGCGCCGCCAGAGCATAATCGAGTTCGCAGGCGAAGCCGTCGTCGCCGGTGATGCCCAATACAGCCACGCGCCTGGCGCCAAGCGCGGCCAGATTGTTCGCCACCGTTCCGCCGGCTCCCGGAGTTACCTCGGTGGCGACGACACCGATTCGAGGGATCCCTGTTTCGCGGGAAGGGTCAGCTTCCGCCGGATCGTACGTGCACCAACGGTCGAGGCAGATGTCTCCGACCACCAGAGCGGAGAGTGACGGGATACGGGCGAGGATCTCGGATGGAGTCATTCGAGTGCGATGAGCGCGCGCCGCAGGGCGGGGAAGGTCGCCCGGTGGTCGCCGCAAAAATAGAAGCTTTCACCGCCGTCCGCCACCGTGCGGACCAGAATCGTCTTGTGCGGGCGGAAGTAGTAGCCGGGATCGGTTTTCGAGAGCTCGTTGTGGATATCGCCGCGGATCGGCACCATGTCGAAGACCGCCGTCGTGAAATGGCGAATCTCGCGTCCCTCCTGGTGGGCGACATTGCGCGCCATCGCCAGCGCTTTCAGGTACACCTCGGGAGCCATGATGGCGGAGCCGAAGCTGAGAAGAACGCCGCCTTCCAGATTCTCGACCGTGCGCGCGAAGATCAGAAAATCGCGGTAACTGGCCTCGCCGAGTGCAGCGCCGTCGCAGTTCGGGTGCTCGTGCAGGATATCGTAACCGATACCGGCGTGCACCGTGACCGGGACCGACAGCCGGTATGCCGCCGCGAGCACGCTCAGGTCACGGTGAGGGTAGCCGCTCTGCGCGATCCGGCGCCCGGCGTTCTCGCCGAGGCCGAGACCGAGCCGCGCAGCTTCGGCGATCACGTCATTCAGCTCGCCGGTCTCCCGCCAGAGCCCGAACTCGCCGCTTCGGATGTAGCGAGCCACCGATTCAGTGGTGGCTCCGATTCGTGCCAGTTCGTAGTCGTGGATCGAGCCGGCGCCGTTCATCGCGACGTGGCTGAGGAAGCCCCGTTCGAGAAGGTCGATGATGTGCCGGTTCACACCCGCACGCAGCAAGTGCGCTCCCATCATCAGGATGCGGGCCGCGCCGCGCCGCCGGGCTTCCGTCAGGCGGCGGGCGATGTCCGCGAGTTGGGGATGCTGGAACGGGGGCGTCTCGTCTTCCAGCGCCAGCCACCGGTCGAGGCTCAGGTCATGGACACGCTCGGCGAGCGGCTTGATCCGCAGCCGGGAACGGTCGAATACTTCGTATCTGGACATTAGTCTGGGAACAGAACGGAGAGCAGGTCCTTGTGACACAGGAAGTTGGGGATGATGAAGTCCGCCCCGACACCGGCGAGGCGTTGCCGTTTCCACTCGTCCACCTTGCGGCACTCGGGTTCGTCGGTGGCGACACCCACCGCGATGCCTCCCACTTCCTTGACGTTCTCGATTTCGACGTAGCCGTCGCCGAAGCCGAGGAACTCCTCGCCGCGACAGTTCGCCTCGTCAATGACTTTCCGGATGAGAATTTGCTTCGAGAAACTCTTGTAGTCGTCGAGCGCGCCGTAGACGCCACCCTGGAAATAGCGGTCGATGTCGAGCAATCGCGCCTCATCCCGCATGTACTCGTGGTCGGTACCGCTGGCGAGGAACATCGTCAGGCCGCGCTCGGCGAGCGCTTCGACCATCTGCCGGGCGCCCGGCACGAGGTACTTCTCGGGCGAAACCTTGCGTGCGCGGAGTTCTGCGATGCGGTCTCGGATTTTATCGTTCAGCCGGTCGAGATACATCCGTTTATAGACCAGCGGGTCGAGCGGCTTACCGCCGCGCTTTTCGACCTGGTCAGCCAGTTCGATCATCTGGTACATGGTCTGCTTGCCGGTCAGGCGGGCGACAAAGTCCTCTACGATGGCGCGAAGTTGCTGCTCGCTCTCGCCCGTCTTGAGTTCGGCGAGGATCTCGACCATCATCGGGACCATCACTTCCACCCACCCCGCCCGGATGAGAGAAACCGTACCATCGAAGTCAAATAAGACAAACCGGGCGCGCCTGGCCGACACGCCCGGCCGGATCTGTTCAATCATTCTTTTCTATTGTGCCACGCGGTCGCCGGCCCCGGAGGCTGAATTGAGGCGCCAGGGACGCATTCTCGAAATATGCGTGTGTTGCGCAAACACAGTCTAACTCTTTGATTCGATTGATCCGTTGCGCGCCCAGGGACGCATCGTCCATCACGATGCGCCACCCGAAACGGGGCAACTACGTGGCGGAATCCAGTGCGGCGGATCCCTTCACCCAAATCATACACGGCATAGTTCCAGCGAGATGACTGCAGGCGACTATTGTATTGATTCTAGGAGCGATAATGCCTCAGGGCGCCAAGTCACCGACGGAGCGGAGACAAGCGCCCTGTACCCGTCCCGCTGAAGGGGCGGCAAGCGCCGCCGGTGCGCGACGCATCGGTATTCGCTATGCTTGGAATCATGCTGCGCTACCACGTGGCGTACTACCTTCCCAGAGGCCAAGACCGGATGGTCGTGGCCGAAGCCCTGGACTTTCCCGGCGTGGCGAGTCAGGGCTTCGATCTGGCTGACGCCCGCCTGATGGTCGCGAGCGCACTCGAGGAGATGGCCCAGATCTACCTCGAGGAGGGTAAACCGCTTCCGGTGCCCGACTCGGAAGTAAGCGCTCCAGAGGCCGATCTCATCGAGTTGATTCCTCTCACTGTCGAGGCCGGCTTAGCAAAACCGTGAAGCGCCACGAACTGCTCAATCACCTGAAGCGCTCCCACTTTCAGCCTATTTCTCGTCGCGGATGTGCCAGGCCGGGGTGTAGCGCTTCACCTTGATGTTACGAAACTCGGCCGGGACACCTTCCGATTGCAGACAGACGTATCCGACGCGCGGGTTGGCGTTCGAGCCGATACCCACCAGCACTCCGTTCAGCACGGTAGCGACGCGCCCTTCCTCGGAGTAGACCTCGTAGGTGTTCCACTCCCCCGGGGGTTTGGCGGCAGCGTGAATCATCTCGCCGCCCTCCATCGTGGCGCCCTGAATCGGGAAGATGCGCCCCATGTGCGCCTGATAAAGCTGGCACTCGACGCCCTTCGGCCAGACCTCGTCGCGCTGCACATAGACCAGCACACCGCTGTTGCCGGACTCCGAGAACCGGACCTCGACGTGGAAGACGAAGTTATCGTAAACGTCGACCGTGCGCACGTACCCGTTCGGCTTGCCGGTGGTACAGAGCTTTCCATCCTTGATGAAGAACGTCTCCTGCTGGCTGACTTCGTTCTCGCGGAAACGCTTGGCCTTGCCGTCCGGCTGCGCAACCACCGGCACCCAGCCGGTGAAGTCCTTTTCGTTGAATAGCGTCGTCCAGCCCTCGTCGTACATCCAGTCCGGATCCCGGTAGTCGCCGCTGCGCTGGATCTGCGCCGCGACCACGACGAGCACGGCCACGGCCAGAAGTACAATCGCAAGTCTGAGTTTCATGCTCGAAGTTCCCTAGATGTCGACGCCCATCTCACGCCAGGTCATCATCTTCTTCCGGTAGATCGCCTCGCGCCCCATGATGGCGGTCAGCGCGCCCGTGGCCCCCTCGCGGATGCCGGCAAACGGCTTCGAACCGGTGCGAATCGCTTCGAAGAACGCCGCGGTGTGTGCGTCGTCCGGAGTGTTCTCCGGTGGCACCAGCACCACGGGCTTCTTGCCCCGCTCGCGCGAGTAAAACGTCGAACTCATCAGGTCGACGCCGCCCTCGGTGGTGAACACGTTGAAGTACTGGCCGCCGTTCGGCATACCGTTCGGATGGAAGAAAACTTGTGTATAGGAGAGTTTCACGCCGTTGGCGTATTCGTAGCTCAGCGTGTAGCCGTCCATGTTGGTCCGGCCCGGGGGAATATTTGGCCACACCAGCGCCCCGCCGAAGCCGGCGGCGCGTTCGGGAAGGCTGTCGATCGCCCAGTTGCAGACATCGAGATTGTGTACCGACATTTCGGTGATCACGTCGCCCGAGCGGGCGGCGTTGAAGAACCAGTCGGCCGACGAGCCATCGTGGTCGAGATCGTCGCCGGCGTGCCGTTGCGCCTTGACCATCACGACCTTTCCGGCCACGCCTTCGTGGATGCGCTCGATTGTCTTGCGAAGCCGTGCGTCCGCACGCATCTGCTGTCCGACCTGGAACACCTTGTTGGACGCCTTCGCCGCCTTCACGAGCTCGCGGATCGATTCCGGCGTGATCCCGACCGGCTTCTCGCAGTAAACATGCTTGCCGGCCTTCAGGCACCACGGGTAGAACGGGTACTCGTAGAAGCACCAGCCGTAGCCCCACCCGTAGAGCCAGTCCCACGGCCCCGGCGCGGCGTAGCGTACGGCATGGTCCTGCCGGTAGATGCGGTAGCTGACGCGCGCGTCCGCCACGGGCGCGCCGAA
>JAEHDI010000673.1 GCA_016880505.1 Bryobacterales bacterium
GGCCCGACTCTCCGAGGCAAGCAACCGGCCGTTTTCGTCATGGACGGAGACGGTAAATGATGTGAACCCAGCGATCCACCTCGGGACGAAAGCTGGGTCGTGTGGAATGCGTTTCAGCATGGGCGGATGTATAGCAGAACTCGCTCCGCGGACCTCCACCCGGTCACTGTGCGGAGATACACTCTATGGGTGCTTGGAAACAGAATCCCAAGCGCCGTACCTGGTGGTGGATCTCAGGAACCGGCGCTGCCTCGGAACAGGCGCCGTTCCAAGGCGAGAGCTGTCGAAGCTGCCAGTCACGCTCCGAGGGATCCGGCAATTTTCCTCGTTGAGCCGGACAGCGCGAGGCCGGACCTGGTTTAAACGGCGTGGTCGTGTTCGAGAGGCAATAAGGCGGAGGTCAGGGTCATGTGGAAGGCACTCGTGTTTCTACTAGCAGGTGTGTTGCCGGCACAGCAGTATCCAGTGGAACCGTATCCGGACAACACAGAACGCTGGGAGGGCGACAACGGTTTCTCCCGCGGCTTCGGCATGACGAACCATGCCTACTCGTTCGACTGGTTCGACAGCCATGCCCATCTGGCGTACAGCCACTTTCCCACGCGGCTGCGCGGGGGACAGATCCAGGAAGTGATGGACCGGTGGTTCCGCATGACCGGCATGTACCAGAGCGGACGGGCCATCCTGATGGATCCCTACCTCGAAACGATGGAATGGGCAAGAGACGACCCGCGCATCTATGTTTTCTGGTGGCTTAAGTGGGAACAATCGGACCAGTTGCCGGAGATCCAGCGCCGCGTGAAGGAAGGGCTGGTTCAGGGTCTCAAGCTTCATTCCGGCGACTTCCGGAAGAACGCAAACTCGGATTACCGGGTCATGGGTACTCCGGCGTGGCATTCGATCTATGCCTACTGTGAACAGGCGGAGCTACCGATCGTGCTCCACCTGAACCAGCACTGGGGCGACCAGCGCTACACCTATGGAAAAGGCTCGAAGGAGTTCTGGGCCAGGGTGGGCTACACGAACCAGCAGTTGCTCGATTACTTTCTGAGCGAGATGGCGGCGAAGCACCCGAAGGTGAAGTGGGTGCTGACACACATGAACTTCCAGGGCAACGAGTCACTGGCGCGGCTGTTCGACCGTTACCCGAACCTGTACGTCGATACGAGCATCGGAATGTTCCTCCGCGAGTTCGACACGCTGTCGCCCGAAGAGATCAAGCCGTACCGCGACTTCTGTATTAGGTATGCGGATCGGCTAATGTTCGGTACCGATGCGTTCGCCTACCAGCCGCTCGAGAGCGCCTATCCCGGCCATTTGCAGAACTGGTGGCTGCCGCACCAGTTGTTCATCATGCAGCTTCGCCTGCCCCAAAAGACTCTGGAACAGATCACCCACGGCACCGCAGAGGCGTTGCTGGGAAAGTATGCGAAGAGGGCCGTGAAACGATAGGTGAAAGGGAACCCTCAGACCGGCATGCTGAAGATCAACCAGACCACGGCGACGAGGGCGAGGATGAGGGCGAGACTGGCGACGGTTCCGGTCAGGTCGGCGCGGTAGGCACGGAGGAACCCCACGCCGCAGGCCGCACGAACGGGCTGAAGCAGGTTCACCAGGAGAGACTGAAGGCCTGCCTCCGCCACCTCGCGCTTCGGAGCCGGATCGACGAAGGCTGCCGCCTCACTTTCCGGTGCACCGGCCGGCGTCTGCGCCCGACCAAAGAACGAGTTCAGGCGCGTGTCCGGCTCATGCCCGGTGAGCAGGCTCACCACAACCAGCGCGACCGCGCCGCTCAAGAGTGCTGACAGAAACACGTTGGCATCCCAATGATCGATCCGCTCTCCGCGCACATAGTACAGAAGGAAGTTCGCTGAGAACGCTGTCACGAGGCTCGCAAGCGCTCCCCATCGGTTTGCACGACGCCAGAAGATCCCGCCCAGGAAGCTGATCCCCATGTACGTGGACATCGTCTCGGTGAGGAGGAACGAGTAGAGCACCCGCTTGATCAGGAAGAGCGCGTAGCAAACGCCAAGCAGCGTGATGACGAAGCCGCTGATCCGACCCACCCACAAATAGTGCTTGTCCGGCCGGCTTCTCACCCAGTAACGCCGGTAAAGATTTTGGGTGAACAAAGCGCCGCTATCCACCATGAAGGCGGCGCAGGCGGCCATGCAGGAGGCGAGGATGCAGGCGGTAAGCAGGCCGAGCAGCCCCGGGAACAAGAGACGCTTGCAGAGGGCGCCGAAGATGTCCTCGGGATCGGGAAACTGCTGCGGGCCGAAGAAGCCGCGAGCAGCCAGAGCGGCCGCCACCAGCCCCACCGTCGCCCATCCGGCGGTGCAGATCCGCTTGACGTAATTGCCGGCGAAGAACCCAATGCGGCAGCTCTGCTCGTCCTTTCCGGTGGCGATGACTCCCATCTGGTGCGGCATTGCCATGATGCCGATCAGTCCGTTCAGAGTCAGCATCAGGATGGTCCAGGCGCCTACACCGGCCGGAGTAACGATCGAAAGGCGGTGCGGATCGAGCACGGCACTCATCCCAGACATACCGCCCACGTGCGGCCACGCCAGCGGGATCAGCATGAAAGAAAGGGTGAGAATCAGGAAACCCTGGAGCACCGTGTTCCACACCGAGGCGACCTTCCCGCCAATGAAGCTGTACAGCATGAAGATCACCGTCATTGCGACGACCACGTGGTTCACTCCCACGTAGCCGCCGACCGCCTGATTGATGACCTTGGCCGCCCCCTTCAGCAGACTGGCGATGTTGATCGTGAAATACGTCAGCGCATAGGCCGTGTAAATTCCGGCCATCCAGGGCCCATAGCGGTCCTCGACCATTTCCGCGACGGTCGTGCGCCTGGCGCGCCGGAAGACCGGCGCCATCATCCAGTAAAAGGGCGTGGCGAAGAGGTTCTTCCACTGGTACCAGATTCCGGAGAGGCCGGTCGCGTAGACCACACCTGCCACAGAGACGATCATCTCCGGGTGGGTCCCGACGCTGAAGTTCTGACCCACCATCAGAACCTTGCCGAAGCGCCGCCCTCCGAGGAAGTAGTCCTTCGTTCCGTGTACGCGGAGGCTGCCCAGGAGCCCGACCAATGTCACCGCGGCAAGGTAGCCGACCAGAACGATGAGATCCAATCGGGAGACGTCCATAGCGGATTCAAAATCCGTCCAGCTACACGCCCGCCGCGCTGAGATCAAATACGACGTCGCTCATCTCGGCGCAGAGCTCCTGAACGAGATCGAGAGCCGCCTGGAGGGGCTGTTCCCGCTCGTCGCGATACCAGAGGTAGTGAACCCAAAGGCCGCCGGAAAGCTGGCTTTCGCAGAACCAGCTCAAGATTCGCCCGGCGGTCTCGGCGAATCGAGGTTCGCCCGTGTGGCGGTAAAGCTCGGCCGAGGCCCACATGGTCTTGCAGGAGGCGTAATTGTGCCACCGTTCGTCTCCGAGCTTATGGAAGAAGTCGAAGAGAGTTGTCGAACCCTCCAGATACTTCCGGCTGCCGATCTGGTCGTAGAGCCGGGCCAGGAGCTTCATCGGCTTGCCAATGAGCCATGTCAGCTCATAGCGAGGATCGGCCTCCGCGCTCAGGCAAAACTGTTTGCGGCCACGCACTGAGTTGGGGTCCTCATCGCCCCAGACGTCCGTCATCAGACCGGCGCCGGTTTCCCAACTGCAGTAGTAGAAGCGGTCCGGATGCGGCTGAGCATCGAGAAGCCGGAGCAGGAAGTCTCCCGCCCGTGCAGCTTCCTCGACACGGCCACAGGCTAGCAGGGCGAGACCAGCCGACGAGGTACTGGAGGAGTCCAGATAATGTCGCTCAATGTGTCCCGTGGCTGGCTCGAAGCGCGAGGCAAAGCCCCCAAGCTCGATGGATTGGAAGCGGCGCACGAAATCGATTCCACGTGCAGCGGCGCCGTAGTATCCGAGACGGCGCAACCCGGCAATGATCCAGCCGTTCGAGTAGAGATAGCGGTTCGCGGGGCTGCACGGCAAGTGCGACCAGCCCTTATCCGCCGGTCCGGTCCGGAAGTCGCCGTCCGGCTGAAGGAACTGCAGCCCAATGCGGCGGGCGTACCGTCCGGCGAGCACGGGATCGCCCACCGCCGCATAAAGGTAGGGTGCCTTATAGTGCGCACTCAAGTCCTGGATTTGCGCGATCTCGGCATCGTGCTGCCGCAGCCAACGCAGCCCGCGTACGATGGCCTCCCGCGTCTGGGTCAAGAGTCCCTGATTGATTGGTGTCACCGCAGCCATTCGGCATATACCTTTCCGAAGCTGAATCCCTCGGGCCGTTCGACCACGCGCAGGCCCTGTTGGGTTCCGTACTGGGCCCGCGCGTGCTCCATCGGCGCCGGCGCGCCCGCCGGCGTGCGTGGCGAGACAAGCCAGACTGTTCGTGGAGCAATTGTCCGGACCACGTCGGGCAGGTCGAATTCGCGGAGGATGCCGGGGACGACGATGTCCATCATCCCGTCATGATTCCGCGCGCGAACGATGTCCATGTAGGACACCACCGAGCCCTCGCAAGCTACCTTCGTGAGGCGCTGTTCCAGAGCCGCGGCGGATAGCGCCAGCACTCCTCCGTTCCCCTTCCCGATGATCGACACCCGCGACGCGTCCACGTCGGGCCTGGAAACCAGATAGTCGAAGGCACGCAGCAGGTCGCCCACCTGCATGCCAGTCATGGTCTTGCCCACCAGCAGAGCGCGCATGGCGGTCTGAAAGGACGCCCGATAGCCGGAGCGGCCCGCCGCGCTCGCGCTTTCGCCCCAGCCCCGCGGGTCGACAGAGAGCACGACATTCCCCGCCCGCACCAGGGCTTCGAGATCGCCGCTGGCGCCGGCGTCCGCCGATTTCCCCGCCGGATTCACGAACAACGCCGCGGGCTTGCGCGTCTCGCCCGCCGCCGGGACGAAAACAAGCACCGGAACGATGATTCCCGGTTCGGTGTCCAGCGCGATCTTCTCGATGCGATAGCTGTCGCGGCCCACTTCGCCGTACCGGCTCGCGGCCGGCACTCCCCGCTGAACCGTCAGGCCGAGACGGCCGGCGATGTCCGGGGACGTCTTCGGCCGGTACGTACGTTCAGCCAAAGCCAGATTGAGCGACTGCACTGTCTCACCCTTTAGTGACGTCGAAAGTTGACCTGTGGCTGTGCAATTGAGATTCACTGCCGGCTCAGTGTCAAACTCAGGTTCGACGCCTTCATCCGCTCGCTGATGCAGCGACTGTTCCAACCAGCGGTACGTTGCCTCGCGCCGCGGTTTTGACCACCCGTGAGTGTCGTCGTATTCGAAGAAGCCGATCTTGTCGCCCTGCCCCATGACCTCGAAGATGCGGCGGGCCTCGGCGAACGTGGCGCGCGCACCATCGATCGGGAAGAAATCGCGGATGGCGGCCATCATCTTAATCGGCTTGGGCGCGAACGAGATCAGGAAATCGCCGAAGTCCAGCCCGTCTTTGAGGAAGTTGACGAAACCCTGCTCGGCGTCCTGCGGGCCGGGATCCATCCACTGCTTCTCCCAGGACGTGAGGTAACAGGACGGCGCTGCCGCCGCAAGCCGAGGTTCCAGCGCCGCCAGGTAGGAAGATTGGGTGCCTCCACCCGAGTTTCCCGTTACGGCGATCCGCTTGGGATCGACGTCTTGGCGCGTGAGCAGATAGTCCACGGCTCGAATGCCGTCCCAGATGAAGTATCGGGCGATATTCGTGCCGGTGAGCAGACACTGGATGCCGGCCATGGTGTGCTCGCTGGTCGGGCCGCCGACCTGCGAACGGCCGAGTTCCGAATCCCAATACTCTGAGCGCTCGCCCTGACCGGGCGGATCGTACGCCAGAACGAGAAATCCTCGCTTGGCGAACGCGATCCAGACTCGCTGGTAGAGGGAATAGGCCTTGCCCTCGTTGCTGTGGCCCGCCGTTCCGAGTACCGCGGGGAACGGCGGCGTGGTGCTGGTCGGAACGTAGACGTTGGCCGTCACATAGTAGTGCGGAAGGCTTTCATAGACCAGCTTTTCCACGCGGTAGCCCTCTCGGTCGAGCGTGCCCGTGACCTTCGGGTTCAACGGCGTCTTCTTCGGAAACCCGCCGATCTGATCGAGCAGCCGTTCGCGGATGTAGCGCTGGCGTTCGGCCACATCCGCCGGCGATGAGATTCTAGAAATGCGCGCCGCCCGGGTCTCCAGATGCTTGTGTGCGATGGGCGTCAGGTATTTGTCCACCATGCCGCCCAAGCCCGATGTAACATTGAGCGATTCCTGGGCGTGGAGGCTCGTCAAAGCGCACAGGAGTACGATGGCTCTCATTTTGAAAATCCTACCGCCGGAGGTGCTTGTCGGCGAAATTGAGGTACTGCTCCCAATCGAAATCGGTCACGTCATGTTTGCCGGTGCGGATGTGGTACCCGATCGTACCCATCACAGGCTGGTTGACTGCCGGCATTTCTTTCGCCAGCAGACCATCGGTTCCGAGCAGCCGGTACACGGGGTCGGCGTGTAGGGCAGAGAGAAACTCGCCCCGGGGATCGGCCCACTTGTCATCCTCAGCGCTGGCCACGTAAACCGGCCGCGGCGCCATAAGTGCGATCAGCATGTGCTGATCGACCGGCAACTCGTCCTCTTTGTCGTTGTAGCGGTTGAAATTGTCACAGAACCAGTGCGGAAAGGCTGTGTTGATGATCTTCACCGTTTCCCCGAATTTCCTCCGGCTGAGCGCCGCTCCTCCGCATCCGGAATCGTTGGAGATCACCAATGCGAACCTCGTGTCCTGCGCACCCGCCCAGAGGGCCGTCTTGCCGAGGCGCGAGTGGCCCATCACGGCGACGCGCTTTGCGTCGATTGCCTTGTCCGTCTCGAAGTAGTCCATCGCACGGCTCAGTCCCCACGCCCAGGCGCCGATCGAGCCCCACTCGTCGGGTCCCGGCTTTGTCTGGCCCGCTTTGTAGAACAGCGGATGGATGCCGTTCTGGAAACCGTCGTCGTAGTCGGGATCGATGTCGCCGTAATAGATGGTGGCAAGTCCATAGCCGCGGGCGAGGATCTTTTCGACAGCCCACCGGCTTGCGGCGGCGCCCCGGGATTTCTCAGTGGCACGGTGGTTCACCACGCTGTCGTCTTTGGTGTCGCGCATCCAACTTGTGGACATCCGAATTCCAGGTTCGGCGCGCACCGCTTGATTGCCGGCGAAATTCAAGCCGACGAACAGCGGCACGGGTCCTTTCGCATCCGCAGGGAGATAGATCAGGATGTCCATGCGCGGCCCGTCTTTCTTCCCCGTGAAAAGCACCGCGACTTCCTTTCGAACCGCCTTTCCCCCGAGAGCCCCCCGGTCAATCGACAGAGGTTCGTAGGAAGTGTCCTTCAGCTTTCCGTGGCTGCGGCCGAACATTTCCACCTCGAACAGCCTCAGGATCTCCGGGCGGCGTTTCGTCGTCCAGGCTTTGGCATCCTTGACCGGTGTGCCGTCCGACATCAGCAGCGGATCGGGAAGCGTGTATTTCGGAACCTTGGATTCGTCGTAATTGACGTCGGGCCGGCTGGGTTGTGCGGCCAGGAATGTCGTGAAGCAGAAGAATGCAAGCAATGCCCGCGATGTCATGTCAGCCAGATTACACGAAATCCCACCGCCGCACCTGAAGCTGTGATGTAATCCGTGTGGATATGCCCTAGCCACGGCGCTCGGTTTTCGAGTTTGAGACGAGCGTGGGAGCAACGTACATGAGTGAGGCGACATGACGGATAAGGTCAAAGTAGGACTCATCGGTTCACAGTTCGAAGCGGATATTCATGCGGCATCGTTCCAACTGATGCCGGAAGAGGCGGAAGTGGTGGCCGTCGCCTCACCTACGCCCGGGCATCCGGAAGAACTGGCACGGCGCTACGGCATCCCACGCGTTTTCCGGGACTATCGCGAGATGCTGATGGAAAAAGACATCGAGATGGTTACCATCGCAGCGCCGAACTCCCTGCACGCGCAAATGACCGCCGACATTGCCCGTGCGGGCAAGCACGTGGTCTGTGAGAAGCCGCTGTGCATGACGCTCGAAGAAGCGGACGAAATGATCGACGTTTGCCGGAAGGAGGGCGTGCTGCTTCTCTACGCTGAAGAGCTCTTCTTCACGCCGAAATACGTAAAGGCGAAGGAGATGGCCGATCAGGGCGCCTTCGGCAGGGTTTATCTGGTCAAACAAAGCGAGAAACATTTCGGTCCCCACGCCCCGTGGTTCTGGGACGTCGAACGCTCGGGCGGTGGTGTCTTCATGGACATGGGGTGCCACGGCATCGCATTTTGCTATTGGTTGCTCGGGCGTCCGGCAATCAAGAACATCTTCTGCAACATGGGCACGTATGTGCATTCGGACAAGACGAAGGGCGAAGACGACTGCATCTGCGTGATCGAATTTGAGAACGGCGCGGTCGGCCTGATCGAGGACAGTTGGGCCCGCCGCGGCGGGATGGACGACCGCATCGAGATCTACGGCGAGGGCGGCGTCACCTACGCCAACCTTCATATGGGTAATGCGCTGCCCACGTATAGCGAGTACGGCTATGGATACGCGGTCGAGAAGGCTCCGACGACCAAAGGCTGGACCTAC
>JAEHDI010000674.1 GCA_016880505.1 Bryobacterales bacterium
AGTGGGAAGGGCAGGTGGCTGTCAAGCGGCTCTGCCGGGACCTCGACCCTGGCGTGATGCGCGGCCGGGTGATCCTGATGCCGCAGCTCAGCGAGAGTGCGTGTACCGCCAACACGCGGGTATCACCGCTTGACGGCGCGAACATGAACCGTGCGTTCCCGGGTAATCCCCACGGAACGATCTCTTTCCGGATCTCGCATTTCGTCAAGACACGAATCTTTCCGCTGGTCCGTGTGGTCCTCGACATCCACTCGGGCGGATACGAGGGGGGGTTCGCGGTCCCGACGACGTCCTTTCATCCGATCCCGGACCCGGTCCAACGAGCCGAGATCGCGAGGGTGGCCGAGCTATTCGATCCCCCGTTCATCATGATCTACTCGAGCCAGATGGCTTCCGGGTTGTTGACCGACGAGGCCGAGGCCGAAGGCAAGATCACGGTCGGCGGGGAGTTCGGCTATGGCGAGTCGGTCAGCCCAAAGGGAACGCTGCACGCTTATGAGGGAATCAGAAACGTGCTCCGGCACTACGGAGTCCTCGATGGCGAGGTCGTGAAGATCGACCCGCGGCGCGAAAGCCGGCCGCGGTTCATCGAGGCCGCCAACCTGGAGGATTACGTTCCCTGCCCCGCCAACAGCATCTGGGAACCCGTGGTGGAATTGGGTGCGGACGTGACGAAGGGCGATCTGCTTGGCCGCCTCCACGACTTCGGTGATCATTCCTCGGAACCCATCGAGATCCGGGCGCATCGGTCGGGTGTGGTCGCGATGCTACACATGCCGGCGGTCTCCCGCAAAGGGGATACGCTTTTTGTCATCTGCCGTGACGCCCAACTGTGAGGTTGGGGACCGGAAACGGCCCGGGAGATTGAACGAATGACCGCCGGACACGCTTACATGTTCCTCTCGCTGGTGAGCTTCAGCCTCATCGGCATCTTCGCGAAGGTTGCGGACGGCAGAGACTGCCGGCCGGCAGCGCTGTACGCGCTGGTCTACTTCTGGGCGCTCGCGTTGGTTTCCGCGTTCGCTTTCGGCCTCCGGGGCGCTTCCGCTGGCGCGCCGGCTCAGGTGTACTGGATCGCGTTGCCGTTCGGAATGTGCGCCGCCGTGGCCGGTATCGCCTTCCAGGTTGGGATTCGTTACGGGAAGATCTCGACAAGCTGGCTCGTCATCAACCTCTCGGCTGCGATTCCGACTGTCGGCTCGATTCTGATTTACCGCGAGCCGGTCAGTGCACGGAAGCTGATGGTGATCTCGCTGGTGGTGATCTCCATCCTGCTCCTGTGGAAGGACAAGCAGGTGGAAGACGCCCGCAACGCAAGCCGACTTCCTGCCGGGGAGGAGGGCTGAGTCATGTGGCTGCGGATGATGCTGATCGCGTTCGTCACCAACGGCCTGGGCCCGTTCGGCCTGAAGATTCTCGCCGAAGCCAACCTCTCGCAGCAGTTCCGATACCAGTACCTCGCCGCCTGGTACGGCGGCGGCTTCCTGCTCGGCCTCGTTGCGCTGCTGGGTAGCAAGCTCCGGCCGCGGTGGGACGAGGCGGTGATTGCGGGAGTGATGGGGCTGGGCAGTTTCGGCGGCCAGCTCTTCTCGGCTCTGGCGCTCGAGGCGAACGTGCCCGGGCACATCGTCTTTCCAGTAACAACCGGAGGGAATCTGTTCCTGGTGTCGGCAGCCGGCTTGCTTCTGTTCCGAGAGAGGATTGGGGGCTATGGCGTAGCCGGTATCCTGACCGGAATTGTTTCGCTCGTCCTGCTGAGCATGAGCTGACCGCCGGTGAAAACGACCCGGTTTTCCGGTAAGCTCCTAAGAATGCGATCCACGATGAAGCGCTTTGCGGTGGTGGCGGCGTCGGCGACCCTTTTGCTGGTAACCGGCGGCAGCCGGATGTCGGGCGATTCCGTTCCAGAATACCGGAGCCTGTTCAACGGCAAGGACCTGACCGGCTGGGTCAACGTGAACACC
>JAEHDI010000675.1 GCA_016880505.1 Bryobacterales bacterium
GCGGAGGTTTCCAAACGGCTACTAGCGCCGGCTAATCCCTTGAAAGCAGCCATAGGCTCGCTTATGAACGCGAGCCTATGACAAGAGTTATGATAGTAGCCTGCCGAAGACGTGACCCTATGCCCCCCGGATTGAGGACGGTGACTCAGGACACGCCGTTGCCGGTTCGGCAGCCGCGACTATCCTGCGACGCTTCTTTGACACGGACAACATTGCTTTTTCCACCTGCAGCACGACTTTGCCGGCCGGCAGTACTTGCAACGATCCGTCTCCGGTGAAGCGCTTCTTCACCAGCTTCTCTCAGGCCGCGGAGGAGCATGGGCTTTCGCGGATCTACGTCGGGTTCCACTTCCGGAAGGCGGTCGAAGAGGGTATCAAGCATGGTGGCAAGATCGCCGACTATGTATTTGACCACTACCTGCGGCATGCGAATTGAGGGCAAATAGACCCCCTGCCTGAAAACGCTATTGGAGGCGCACATGAATCCATTTGTCACCCTCCAGCCGGAAGCTCGCGTCGCTAAAGGACGGCGCCGACAGGGAGTGCTTGGGGTTATTTGACATGCCCCATTGCTCGGTCGGCAGGCGCAACCAGTTGCGGTCAAGCTTCTTGTTTTCGTTTTCGTCGTGCAGCACTACCACAGCATACTCACCCTTCTCCAGACCGCTTATCACAATTTCTGTGATGCCCTTTTGCGCAAGGACGGCCTTCGACCTAAGAGCGGCCGCAAAGCGCTCCGGCCAGCCATCCGCTGAACTGAACACTAACACTCCGACAACCCCTCGGGAGTTAGCAACGCCCTCTACAGCCACGGTCAGCGTATGAGGTTCCGGAGAGGCGCTATCGAATGTCCCGTGCCCCGGCCACGGAAACGCCAGCATGACGCCCGCCACCGCAAAAGGGAGAACGCGGGTCATCTCAGGGGGCCGGAAATACTGAGACCGCGAACCGAATTCGCACTTCATTCTTCACATTGACCGTGCCCAGGCCAATCGATACCGGCTTGATTCCGAAATCAGTCTGCCTGATCTGAAATTCGCCCGAGTAAGCGAAGCTCCCATCGGGGCTCTGCGTGTAGCGAAACGGTACCGTGAGTTCGCGAGTCTGTCCGCGCAGGAACTGCCCTGACACACGCAGCTCCGAGGCGCCCGCTGCCACTGAGCTCGTGGTGAACACGATTGTTGGGTAGTTCCGGGCATCCAGGACCTCCGGGCCGAGCATCTTCTCCTGAATCTTTACGCCGCACTGGCGAGGGAGTGGTCGCTCGAGTTCCGACTACCAGTTTCCCCTCCCCTTAGCTTAAGTCTAAAGCCGATCACGCCCCTAGATCGTAAATGAATCGTAAACGTTTTGTGCGAGCGGGAATTCAGGCTTCACATTGCTGGAAGTTGGCCCAGCAAGCAGCAGGGGATCAGGAGCAAGCCATGGGCCGCCTCGGTCTTGTGCAAACGCTCGGCCGGAATCCCCGGGTGCCCCAGAACCTACGCGTTTGGACCATCAGTCCCTGATGCACCACTGAAGCCGAAAGTGGGCGCTCCCTCCTCGCGCACAGACAGAAATGTCCTCCCGGTCCCCTGCTGCTTGCAAAAGCCCGAAACCAAGGACTCTCCCGTAGTGCTTCCGGCGAGACGGTTCGTGATTCGTCCCTCGTGTTGGGGGGCTCCAAGTTAGGCCCCGATGGTACACTGGCCCCCGCCGTGAGGCCAAAGCCGGGAAAACTGTCGCGCTGCTCGTTACATGTCTGGCGCTAATGCTGGCTTCGTCGGGGATTACTGGCTAGGCGGCTCGATGAGCGTGAAGTAGAACGCAGCCAGCCTTTTCGCCACATCAGCAAGTACACGAGGGCCAGGCTTCCGTAAGTGCACCACAACAACCACGGAGTCCACCAGGCGACTCCGTCGAAGCCGAAGTTCGAGAGCGGCCACAGAAAACGAGTGGCGTAGTAACTGTAGCTGTGCGTGGGAATGTCAATCAAGATGTGGAGCAGCCAGCCCAGTGGCGAGACGACGGAGCGGCGCGCCACCAGCGAGCAAAGGCCGTAGACACCGGCAAAGACGAGCAGGCTATGCCCCATCGCATAGAGCGGCAACCCGATGTGGACGTGGTGGAAGTGGCCGCCTTGGGCCGATTCAGCATAGCCCGCTCCTCCCGCAAGTCGGAGCCAAAGACCGACCGCAACGCCCGGCCCGAATGCCAGCACATCGGGGAACGTGGCCCAAAGGGCAAACGGCAGAATGCGGACCCGGACGCCGGCGGTCCGCTTTGCGACGGTAGCAGCCGCTGCTGCCCATAATCCGTGCGCTAAGGAATCCAAAGAATAAGCTCCTTTGGTGTTGCTAACTCACTCACACATAACGCATCTTCAGCCGGAGAATACTGTTTCCGCAGGAATCTCCACTTTGGACTTCAGGGTCTTGTTCAGTATACTCCCGCCGCCAATCTGTGCCCCCGTGAACTCCACTGCTGTCCCCGGTCTGCCGCCTTCGGCTCCGCCCCGCGCCCATTTCGTGTCCGTCATCTCTTCGAGGCGCTCGGTATGAAAACTTCAACATCTTCGGAAATCCCGTCACATCTCACGGTGTTATTCTGTTCAATCATGAGGAGCGCGCCGGTTGGTGTAGCCGTCTGCCTGTTTGCCATGTGCGCCGCGCTGGCGCCTGCCGCTATGATGACCGACCTCGAACGTAAGCGGTTGGTTGCCCACTTAGAGATGACTACGAGATGGCTCGCCGATGAGGTTTCCGGCCTCTCTCCGGCCCAACTACAGTTCCATCCCGCCCCGGGCTCCTGGAGCATCCTGGAGGTCCTCGCCCA